>SKZJ01000077.1 GCA_007127425.1 Wenzhouxiangella sp. | reverse complement strand
GTCGGGTCACCGTCCCAGTAGAGAGCGGTGACCTCGATGTAACTCACGCTTTCGGGACCGTTGCCGACGCTGTAGATCTCGCTCTTTCGGACGGTACGCCCGAAGTTGAAGGCGGTGGTACGCAGGAACTGCGTCAAGGCTTCCCGCACGTCGTACACGGCCGCGGCTGCGGTGTACCCGGCCGCGGGCATGACCTGAACCGTGCAGAAGAAGTCCTGAAGCGGCGCCGCTGCGCTCGTCACATCGAGCGTCAAGTCGTTCCGAGCGTTGAGGAACGCCTGCACCTCGTCCAAGAAGCCTTGGTCCGGCTCGACGGCATCCTCCATCAGGACGTACGCCACCAACTGCCGGGTGTAGAAGTCGCTCAAGACCATCTTCACGTTCCGCACCCCGCCCAACTGCCGAGCCAGGAGGGAGTAGTCGGCCTCGCTGACGGCTCGGTTCTTGGTCTTGATGCTGACAGGCGCCGATACCCGCAGATTGCTAACTTGTTCTCGGTTTCGATAACCTCGCAGGAGCCCGGTCTCGTACTTGAGCCGCTCAAGGGACAGCGTGAAGTTCTCAAGCTCGGCCGCGGTCAGGCCCGAGGGGGGTTCGAGGTCGGGCCGTTGTAGCGGGGTCGCTCCAGCGATCTCGATGTCCTGGCTGACCAGGTACGACACTGTGATCGGTGTGCCGGCCATGGGCACGTTCCCGAGCTCGTTGAGGAACAACACCGATATGCTGCGATCGACGTTCTCTTGGTAGTGGTACCAGCGGTTGTCGGGATCCTCCGGTTGGGAGTCGCGGAACTCGACCCATCGCTGGCCGTACGTCGTGACGTCGAACAGCTGCTCGCTCGGTCTGCGGTCGGACAGAACGATCTCCACCCGCGCGCGGCCCGAGCTTTCGGCGGTAATCGTCCGCTTCTCTCCCTGCACGGCGGGTACGATCTTGAACCCACTGAAGCCGTTGGGGAGGAAGACCTCTTCCGCTAGCACCACCCCCACGCCCGCTTGAGTCATCAGTTGGGTATGGACGGGGATGTACACGTCCGAGATCAACGGTTGGGTCGTGAGGATCTTGATGCTGCCCTGCGCCGCGCGGGTCCGTCGGGGGCGGTATCCGACCAGGTGCGACAGGCTCATGGCGTTGTGGCGCAAGCGGACGGTCGGCAAGAAGGTCTCGAGCGCTTGTTTGTCGAAGTAGTAGTGCAGCCCGTCCGCGACGCCAGCGAGCATCTCGACCAGGGCGATGCCCGGCTCGTCCTCGCCGTGGCTGGTCCATGACGGGGCCAGTGTCGGGATCATCGCGATGAGATCTTCCCGAACCTGTTGGGCTGTTCTGCTGGTGAAGCGAAGACGCGCTTTGGGCACGATAGAACCTCTCCCTAGGCTAACACTGTTACCTACTCAGATGGTCTACCCCGTTTGTAGGTAGAAGGGGTAGACGAACGTTCGGGTTGACGGATCGTTGATGAGGGTGTACGTCATCGAGATCACCAGACGATGTCGGTCTGGCTCGGCAACTACACGCGCGCGCGCTGAGCGGATGCGGGGGATCCAGCGTTCGACGGCTTCCCCCACGTACGACTCTGCACGGATGGCGGTCTGGTCATCGCACGGCTCGAACAGAAGCAACGGGAGGTTCGACCCGTACTCGGGCAGCATGAAACGGCTCCCGATCGGGGTTGACAGCAGCATCTTCAGCGCTGCCTTGACGCTGTCCTCCCCCTCGATCGTCTTGAGAATGCCGCGATCGAACTGGTACGGGTAATCGAGCCCGCGTCCTAGGATCTCAGTGCTCATGGTCTACCTCCTTCATCAGACACCACCCGAGCCGGTGACTGTACCCGTACCTGTACCGGACCCTGTGCCGATTCCGCTGTTGGGGTCCACGGTGACATCCGTATCGACGGTCGTGTTCACTACGTCATCGGTGACTGCCACGTCAATGCCGTTGATGGTCACACCACCAGCGGAGAGCATCGCGATACCGGAAGGACTGAGGGTGATGGACTCCGTAGCGCCGTTGCTGATCGAGGCTTCGTTCTCCTTGAGCGTTATCACCCCGCCGCCGTCGCGGGTGGCGACGATCTCGTTCACGTCGATCTTGATGGTGTGCAAGCCAGTACCGTGGGTGATGGTGAAGACCTCGGCCTCGATGTCGTACTCGATCTTGGTCCCGGTCCGGTCTTCCCACGACATGACCTGTCGGTCTTGGGCGATCTCGAACTTCTCGCCGGAAGCGTTCTTGATCTCCACGAAGCGGTCGGGGCTCTCGTCGTCACTGTTGATCTTGATCTCTTGCCCCTGGCTATCATAGAGCCTCTGGTAGTTGGTCGTGAGCGCGTCGGGGTCGATCACGCCCTCGTGCGACTGGTTGTAGCCGGGAATGAAGCGCTCGAGCGTGAACCGCTTACCGAGCTCGCTGTTGGAGAATAGCAGCTTCGACCCGTGCGAGCCCGCGATGTCACCACCGTGGAGTTCTAGCTCTTCTTCCTTGTCGTTCGCTTCGACGCGCATCTCCAAGAACTGCGAGTGCCGGCCTTGCAGCCTCGTCCGGGCCTTCAGGCCTTCTTCCTGGAAGAGTGTGTTCTGGTCGTCCAGGTCCGGCGCGTCGTACTCTCCCCCGACCCGGGACTCATCGTGGGGATCCAGCGGCGCGCTGGGGTCACCCTCGAACGACAGCGACTGACCGATGCGATCGAGCAAGGTCGTTCGTTGTTCGCCCGGTTCCTCATCGACCAGCAGGCCAGCGCCCGAGGGGAAGAGCAGGGTGTGGACGTACGGGTTCCAGAACTCACCCGCCCCGTGGTCGTGCCCCTTGGCGTGGTCGTTGTTGTCGCGCACGTTCTGGTGATCGACCGCGTCGCGCAGATCGTCCTTGTACGGACCCTCACTGAGGGCTCGAAACTCCTCCGGTGAGCCGTCGGCGGCGTAGGTGTTGTATCGACCCAACCAGACCGGGAAGCGAGCGTCCCCCTTGCGGAAGGCAATCCAGACGGTGTCGCCCTCGAGCGGAACGCTCCACAAGCGTGACGCCATGGCCGGCAAGCACCAGGGACTCCAGTGCGCGGGGCCGACGCCGTAGACGGGCGGGCACTCGACCTTGATGCGCCCGGAGCGCATGGGGTCGTGAACATCCCGCACGATCGCGGGGTAGAGGTGGTTCCACCGTCCAACGTGGCGTCGTCTCATTCTTCGTCCCCTTGTTCGATGATTTGAACGTCACCGGTTTCTTCATCAAGTGTGGCGATTCGAGGGTCGACCGTTGATGGGGATCCATCCTCAGTCGAGGTGCCGCCTGATTCTGCGGCCGTGCCGGTCAGGTCGGCCGGTAGTGCGTCCTTGAGTCCCTTGATCTCGGTCACGTAACCGTCCCCAATCGTGTGGACGACCTCGTCAACAAGGTACTTTCCGCTCAACTTCTGACCTACGTTCCAGATCGAGACGAGGTCGTTCGCGCGGATTTCGGGATCCCCGACGACGGTGATCATCGCCTCCAAGAACTCCAGTTCGGCTTCGTCCTGTGCCGACTCGGCGCGGCCGTGCGCGTCGCCGCTGCCGCTGGCGGGATCGGCACTGGCAGGGTCCTCGTTGACCCCATACACGAGGCCCACTTCGCCAGTCTCTTCGCTGAGGTTGGCGATGAACCGATCCGTGGCAGTGCCGCCGGTTTCGGCCGCTGTCGCGGTCTCGTCCACGGGTTCCCCATCCCCGTTGACGTCGGCGGCGGTACTAGAAACGGCGTCCTGTGCGTTCGGTTTCTGGGTGTTGATGCGCGGTTGGAAGGAAATTAGCATGGGATCGTCGTTCTCGACCATGAACTGGTAGACCTTCTTCGGCCTCTGGTCCAGGTTCACGGGATGGAAGTGGAGGGTCTCGTTGTGACTGTCGAACCACGCGCGGTAGTGGTTGCCGCGCCGATTCGGATCTTTCGCGACGGCGCCGGGCGCGAGGACGTCCTGAATGAACGCCCAGTCGTTCATGCCGTCCTGATGGAACTCGGTGTAGCGGTTCTTGGTCGGTTCGACGTCTACGTTCCAACCGTTCTTCGCAGCTAGCATCTCGATGACGTCGCTCTCGGTGATGTCGGCCTCGTCGTTGGTCCAGGTGTGCTGCCTCGTGTTCCACACGGCCTTGGCGACGGCGTCGTAGGCGTACAGCGTCAACGTCAACCCGGAGTAGGAGTCGAACGAGGGTTCGCTAGCGAAGATCCTGGCCCGGTAGAGCGGGCTCAGCTGTTCCCGATACCCGAAGCGCCACTCGACCGGTTGACCCTCTTGCACGAAGGGTTCGTCGATCAGTTCGAGGCCTGGGTTCGCGAGCGTGATCTTGGCTTGCTTGCCGCCGTCGCTGAACTCACGATGCTCTAGCGAGATCGTGCGCGGTCGCAAGTAGTTCGTCAACTCGACGCCGCCTGCGAGCACGAGCAAGACCGGTCCTCGTCTATTCACCCGGGGTGACACGTCATCTCCTCAGCAGCTCAAGATAGGTCGTTTCGAACGAGGGGATCCGAAGCACTTCTCCGACTTCTAGGTCCTGAAACCAAAGGATCTCGTTGTATTCGGCGATGATCCACCACAGCAGTGGGCTGCCAAGGTATTTCGACGCCAGCGCGTCGAGACGATCATGGTCGACGACCGTGTGCAAGATGTCGCTACGGCGCTCGCGTGAGTCCGTGAACGGCTGCACGGGGGAGACCCAATCCCCCGCCTCGTCGCGGACCAAGAAGCTGTTACGGTAGCGGTTGGTGTTCATCACTCCTCCGTAATCCCCCCGTTGAGCGCGAGCGCGCTTCGTCGAGCCTGCGGCTCTGCGATACGAGGCGGAGCAGCGCCAGTCCCGGGCGAGCTACGAACGAACTCCCACCCACGCGCTTCGACGCGATCCACGATCAGCTTCAGTTCGAGCTCGGCATAGCGCGTGCGGAGATCGCTGTAGAACACGCGATGAATGACGTCAACCTCCGTCACGACGCAGGTGTAGGTCCCACGCCCTCGGCCGAGCATCAAGCGCACACGAGGCGGCTCACGGTGCCGCACGCTCTGGACGTCGATCGCCGGGAACACCAGGCTCTCGAACCAGCGGATGTCGCTGTCGACGTTGAGCGGTTCAGCGTCTTTGCCGACGTCGCGGATCAGGTGGAGGCGGAAGTCGATCGTGGTTCCTTCCCCGCCCGCGTACTGCAAGCGTGGGTCGTGAACGCCCGCGATGCGGTGCTCGACCCAGGACGCGGTCGAACGGAAGTGGATCTCCTCCGGGTTGAAGTAGAAGTTCTTGGCGTTACTGCCCGGATCGAGGATGTGCTCGATGCGGCCCTTATCGGGCGGGATGTCGACGTTAAGGGTTGCCACGCTCGATCACCTCCCCCCGCCGCCTGTTGAGAGGAGCCCGCCGCTGTACTCAAACGTGACGTTCTCTCGCTGAAGGGCGTGAAGGATGGCACGCCCCGCGATGCTGATGTCGACAGGCCTGCCGGCAAGCTGCTCGATCGCGGCGACGAGGCGATACCACTCGTCTTGCGTGATCCTACCGTCTTCTGTAAACGCGTCGACTTTGTCTTGGAACAGCGTCCTCCGCGTCAAATTACTCAAGGCTCTGAAGTATTCGCCGCTGTCATCAAAACGCTCTAGTGCCGAGCTGGGCTCGGGCTCCGCAACCCCGGCAAGCTCAGCAAACTGGTCTGGGGTGAGGTGTAGATTACGCCCCGTAAGCTGTTGAACCCCGGCCTCGAGCGCCCGTTGCGCAGTCTCGGTGTCGACGTCTATCTCGACGAAGGGGAGGTTGTTCAGGATGTTGGCAGCGTCGACGACGAAGCCCGCCATTCGCGCAAGCAGGTCATCGTACAT
>SKZJ01000043.1 GCA_007127425.1 Wenzhouxiangella sp. | reverse complement strand
GCCGCCCTGTTCATGGCTGAAAGCGGCATCGAGTGGGCTGCGAAACAGCTCCGGCAATCCAGTGACTTCGAAAATGACTGCGACGATGATCTTCCGGGCTCGGGCGGCAGCATCAACGACAGCGGCAGCTTCCTGATCCTGGAGAGCAACTTCGTTGAAGGTGGCGACGACGAAGACGATGTCTGCCGGCTTCGGGTACGCGGCAACAGCGGCACGGCCAGCCGGGTCGTCAGTACCAGTGTGAGAAGGCCGTTTGGGGATGGTGCGGAAGGCAGCATCTTTGATGATCCTGCGCTCTGGACTGATGATACTGCGGGATTCGTGGACCCGTGGCCTGGTGACGGCGTCTTGCGGCTCAATCGCAATAATGCTTGCGAGGGCCCCAATTCAAGTGTCTTTTTACAAGACGCTGCCAGCATCGGCGAGATTCTCGAACCGGGTTTCACGCCATCGGATACCGTCTACTTTGCCGGCAATGTGGCGGTAACCACGCGCCAGCAATGCGGAACAACCGGCGACAGCCAACTCAGGATCCAGATCACACACAGTGGTGGAGCGGTGATTACGTGTGACTGGTTTATGGTCGGGGGTGGAACGAATTGTCCCGCCACTTCGGCACCATCAGAGCTGACCGATCACTTCGATCTGGTCTTGCAACTGGGAAGCGGTTTCGCGTCGAGTTCGGTTGAAAGAATTGAGGTCCGGACGCTGTGGGATCGGCGGGTGCAATCGATCCTGCTGTCGGATACCTGCATCGGCAGTGCCAACGCCTGCCTGGGTGGTGATGGTATCGGAGACGATCCGGTCGAAGAGGGCAGTTGGGACGAAACGCCCTGAGCTTGGTTCAAAAAAAGACCCCGCACGGTGGCGGGGTCGGATATCTCGATTATGACTTGAGGTCAGCTACGCAATTCTGCAGGAATTTCGTAGGTGTTGTCCGGGCAGTCAGTGCCATCAATGCTGATGTCAACACCAGTACCTTCTTCGGTGACTACAGCGCCGCCACCCAAAGTGGGAATCGCGTCCGCAATGCTTCCTGGCGACCCGATACCATCGCCGATATCCGGATCAGCAACGTTGATGGCCGCTTGGGAAAGCACTGCACCAAAAACCCCGTCACATGAGGCAGTAAGCGCCTCGTCCGAAAGATCCAAGTATCGCGGCAATGCAACGGCAGCCAGAAGGCCCAGCAGCACGATAATGATCACCAATTCAATCAGAGTAAAACCACCCTGAGCCTTGCGTACATTCATGTTCATGTATTTCTCCAGTTGGTAGGTCATATTTGCCGGATCGAACCGCGGTTCAGCACCAGCTTGTTGTCGATTCTGCCGACGGCCGCAACCAATCCGCAGAATCATTGGTTGACGCTATCGGGCGTCGTGTCGGTACTATACATGCACGGACCGTGCCAATCGTCAAAGGTCGGGGCCGACTCGTCTCATTCGTGCCCGCACCCCGGGCGGGTTCGACACTTCGAGTGGACGACCTGATTGACGGGTGACGGTTTTCGTCACTTTGTGCCTGATGACCAAAAACTCACCGTTCCGGCTGACCGTCAGGCCCGCCTACGCGGTCAGATTCAGCCGTTCCAGCAGCAGAAGGACCAGCCCGGCCAGTACGATGCAGGCGGTGAGCAAGAGTATCAGTGCCTGCGGATTCAGGGGGGGTGAAACCGGCGATTTGCGCTCGAGTTCGTAGTGACGGTTGGCCACCGCTTCCAGTGACTTCAGGCGGCTGGGTCGCAGCAGGATGACGAGTCCGATCAGCAGGGTGATTCCGTGGCTGGCGACCAGCACCCACCAGGCCGTCGACCAGATCGATGCACCGGCCTGCAATGCGCCGAGGTAGCTTGCGGCTTGCCAGAGGAAGACGCCGCTGGCCAGGATGATCAGAACCCCACTGATGCGGTGATGCCGATAGATGATGCCTTCGACACGCCAGCTGCAGTCGAGCAGGGCGAAGGGCTTGTCCGGGCGGGGGCCGTATTCCCCGTGCCGCCCCAGCAGGGTACCGGCCGCATTGATCACGACCGAAAGTGCAACGAGGACGGTGACCAGCAGGGCGGTGAGTATGAGGATATCGGTGGTGGTCATGAATCCATAATTATCAAGTTGAAGGACCACTGTCCGCGACGCGGTTGCGCCCTTTTTCCTTGGCAGAATATAACGCTTCATCGGCACGCCCCACCGTGTGGTGGACGGGCTCGCCGGGCCGGTACTCGGACAGACCGATGGACACCGTGCATTCAATGGGGCCTGCCGCCGTTTCGAACGGCTGGTCGCCGATTGCCCGGCGCAGGCGTTCGGCGGCCAAATGTGCACCCTCGAGATCGGTGCCGGGGAGAATGGCGAGAAATTCCTCGCCGCCGAAGCGGCCGATGTCGGGCAGTGAGTCATCGACGCGCATGATCTGGTCGCCGCCGCGTAGCACTTCGGTGACGCGTTCGGCGAATTGCGTCAGCACCTCGTCGCCGGCCTGGTGCCCATGACGATCGTTGATCTGCTTGAAGTGATCGAGATCCAGCACGGCGACGCTGAATGTGTAATTCCCGGCTTCAGCGGTGGCATGCGCGAGTTCGAGCCGGGTAATGAGATGGCGGCGGTTGGGCAGGCCGGTCAGCTCGTCGTGCTGGGCCATGTGCTGAAGGTGACCGGCGGCCTGTTCGAGATTGCGATTGTGCTGGCTGAGCTTTCGGCGCAGATTTGCAACGTACGAGCCGATGAAGGCGATCCAGAACATCACCACTGCAAAGACTCCCAGTTCCAGCAGAAGCAGCGTGCGTCGATCGTGCTCGGTGGTGTCGAAGATCTCGCCGAGAATGATCATGGCGAATCCGAAGACAGCAACTATTGCCACCAGAACATATTCTTCCTTGCGCAACTGGAAGACCCCGAAGAAGGCGGCAATGATGAACAACATCAACAATATGGCGCGGGCCTCGTCGGCATGGCCAATGATGTGGAGCGTGACGAGGGTCGCAAAAAGAATCTGGAACAGGGTGAGGCTGGGGTCTCTAAAACGCTCCGTCCAGCCGCTTCGGATGGCCAGGTGAAGGGCAAGATACGTGACCATCACCATGCCGCCGACCAGTCCGAACTGAAGCGGCGACATGTCCAGCAGACCCAGCGCCCAGGCATACAGGGTCATGGCGAAGCACATGATCCACGACAGCATGCCGAGCCGCAGTCGCCGTAAACGGACCTGGCGAACTTCGCTCGAGCTGGTAGCCGGCTTTTCGGCTGGTTGGGTGCTGGTTGATTTGCTTGTGTTCATTGATGTTCCGGAAGGGGGGTACACTAGCCCTCCGTCACGGCAGCCTGCATCTCCGAGGCCTGTCGTACAGTCCACCGATGTTCATGCAGTGACCGCAGTCCCAGGCCCCGAGCCCGGTCCTGCTCCGGATCGAAGGCGCCGCTTTCGCTCAGGTCCTCGAACTGCAGTTGGACCTGCCACCGGAGTTCGACCGGGGCTTGCGGGCTACCTTCCAGGTACTGGGGGAAGCGGACCCGGTAGACCAGCTGACCATTTGTCTCATCAAAATACCATGAGCCGGTGGGGAGTTCATCGAACTCGCCCGTATGCCGGACGCCGACGTACTGTTCCGGCACTTCCTGCAACAGGGTCATGGGATTGATGCCTTCCATTTTGGCCAGCTCCCGCGTGCCGCCCCGAATCACGAGAGAGGCGGCTTCCATGCCGATCGCCGAGCGCAGCGAACCGATGACGGTGGCGACATGGACGGCCTCGGCATCGCCACGAAGCGGGGTCAGACGATTCACGGCTATGGTGAACAGCAACACCACCAGGATGATGACGATGACCAGCTCGAGCAATGAAAAGCCCCCGGGGAGTCTCTGCCCGGAGCCGGTCATGGGCGCCCTGGCGTGTGATGAAGTGGCTGCTCGCATCACCTTAGCCCAGTGCCGCAGCGCCCAGGTCCCACATCGGCAGGAATACCCCTAGCGCGAGGACCAGGACCAGGCCGGCCAGAAAAACCAGCAGTATGGGTTCGATGTAGGCACTGAGATTCTTGAGGTCGTAGTCGACTTCCCGCTCGTAGTATTCGGCGGTTTCGGTGAGCATGGCATCAACGTCGCCGGTTTCTTCTCCGATGCCGATCATCTGCAGGACCAGGGGGGAGAACAGGCCGGTCGCCGCTGCCGTGCGCGACAGCGATTCGCCGCGCTCGATGCCGGTGCGCATGTCGTTGACGGCCTGCCCGACGAACTCGTTTTCCACCGCGTGCGCCACCAGGGTCAGGCCCTGGATCAGCGGTACCCCAGAGCGATAGGTCATGGAGAAGGAGCGGGCAAAACGGGCCATGGCGCCCATGAACAGGATGTTGCCGACCACCGGCATTTTCAGCTTGAAGCGATCCCAGCGGTAGCGGCCGGTTTCGGTGCGTATCCAGTGGCGAAAGACCAGGAGCAGGCCGATCAGGCCGAACAGGATGACCCACCACCATTGGGCCGTGAATTCGGATGCACCGATGATGATGCGTGTCGGCAATGGCAGTGTCGCGTCATGGTGGGCGAAGAAGCCGGCGAATACCGGGATGACCCATATCATCAGGATGGCCACGGCGATGAACATGGCGGCGATCACCATTGCCGGGTAACGCAGTGCCTGTTTGAGGCGCGACCGGAAGTCGCGTTCGAGTTCCAGATAATGGACCAATTGCAGAAAGGCGTCCTCCAACATGCCGGAGTTCTCGCCCACGCGCACGATGCTGACGAACATCGGCGGAAAGATTTTCGGGTTCTGGGCCAGTCCGTCGGCCAGCTCGCGGCCCGATTCCAGGTTATCGACAAGATCGAGGACGGCCTGACGCAGTAACGGATTGCGGGTCGACTCGGCCACGTTGTTGAGACCGCGGATCAGCGGCACACCGGCCTTGGTCAGGGTGTAAAGCTGCCGGGTGAACAGGATGAGGTCGTTGACGTCGGGTTGATCGAGCCCCAGCCCGAGACGCAGCGAAGAGGCACTCGTCGAGCGCGTGCTGGCCGTTTCGATCCCGATCGGCGTGATATCCAGGCGCATCAACTGCTCGGCGACGGCATCGCTGTCGTCGGCCTCGACCCGGCCATCGACGAGTTGACCCCGCGCGTTGCGTCCGTGCCACTGGAATGACGGCATCAGCCCGTCTCCCCGGCCAACTCGCCGGTATCGATGTCTTCATCCAGCAAGGCATCGATGCCGCCGGCCAGTCGGGTGACTTCCTCAAGCGAGGTGATTCCGGCGGCGGCATAGTCCAGCGCACAATGGAGCAATGGCCTGTAACCGGCCCGCGACCGGGCCAGTTTGGTGAAACTTTCGGTATCCATCCGGCGCAGGGCGTTGGTCAGTTCTTCATCCATTTCCAGCAGTTCGTAGACGCCGATGCGGCCGCGGTAACCGGTATTGGAGCAATAAGCGCAACCCTTTCCGGCCCGAAACTGCTTCTGCCCGAGCGCATCGTCGCCCAGCACGCCCTTCAGCCAGGCCAGCTGGCCGGGATCGGGTTCGGTATCCTCGCCGCAGGAATCGCAGACGCGCCGGACCAGCCGCTGGGCCAGTACTCCGTCGAGCGCGGCGGCCACCATGAAACCCTGGGCACCCATGTCGATCAGCCGCATCACCGTAGCCGGTGCCGAGTTGGTATGCAGGGTCGAAAGCACCAGGTGCCCGGTCATGGCGGCTCGGAGCCCGATTTCAGCCGTTTCCCGGTCGCGCATTTCGCCCACCATGATCACGTCGGGATCCTGGCGCAGGGCGGTGCGCAGTACGCGGGCGAAGTCCAGCCCGATTTTCTGGTTGACCTGAACCTGGTTAATGCGCGGCAGGCGGTACTCGACCGGGTCCTCGACGGTAAT
>SKZJ01000307.1 GCA_007127425.1 Wenzhouxiangella sp. | reverse complement strand
TGAAGTGTGAAGTGTGAAGCCGGAGGTGCTAGCGGCGTTCGGTGCGGATGGTATGCAGGCGACCGTTGATGAACAGTAGCTCGCGGGGATGGTGGCGGCTGCCGAAGTCGTAGGTCCAGCTCAGGCGTTCCTGTGATTCCACGCGACCGCCGTGATAACCATACTGGCCCGGCGTGGGGACTTCATGGCTGTAATCGGGTTCGCCGCAACGCGCGTAGATCTCGGCGACGGTATCGCCGGCGTTGTTGAGTTCATTCGGGGTGCAGCGGCGGCTACCCGGTACGTAATTCACACCGTATCCAAGCGAGTGAATTCGAGCAAGGCGCCCATTGATGAACACCAGCCGCCGCATCAATCGGCGGTGGCCGAAGTTGAGGGTCCACACTTCCACGCGCTGCAGTTCCAGCGGGCGCCCGAAGCGGTCGGCCGCGGTGGTCCGATCATAGCGTTCCTGCCAGAACGGCTCCGGACATTTGCGCGCCACCTGCCAGATCGGATCGCCGGAGCGCACGATCTGGCGATTGCACTGCAGGGTGTCGGCGGCGGCCCACAACGGCGGCGCAGCCAGCAGCACGAGCACGAATGCGAAAATTCCACGACTCATATCGCGATTCTAGCCCCCGCAAGTTGAACCACCAATGAATCTCCTTCACGTCGCGTTGTCCCAACTCCACCGAACATTCATCGCTTGCAAGACTTTTTGCACCACCCAAGGAGAAATGGAATGCACACGCGATTGATCGCCGCCGCCTGCCTGCTGGTCATGGCCGCCCCCCTAAAGGCCGACAACCACTCGGCCGAACACTACGTGATCGATACCGACGGCGCCCATGCCTTCATCCAGTTCAAGATTTCCCACCTGGGTTTCTCCTGGCTGTACGGCCGCTTCAATGACTTCGAGGGCCACTTCACCTACGATCCGGACCACCCCGAGAATTCTTCAGTGGAAGTGACCATCCAGACCGCGAGCGTGGACTCCAACCACGAGCGTCGTGACGACCACCTGAGGAACGAAGATTTCCTGACCGTCGAAGAGCACCCGGAATCGCACTTTCGCTCCACGTCCTTCGAGCGGGTCGAGGACGGCAAGTACCGCATGACCGGCGACTTCACCCTCCTGGGCGTGACGCGTGAACTCGAGATGGACGTAACGCAGGTCGGCGCCGGCGAAGACCCGTGGGGCAACTATCGCCGCGGCTTCCACGGCACCACCAGCTTCCGCCTGGCCGATTTCGGCATCGATTACGACCTGGGCGAGGAAGCCGAGGTGATCGAGATCATTCTTGACGTGGAAGGGATTCGGCAGGAAGAGGAATAAGTTGAAAGGTGAAAGGTGAAAGGTGAAAGGTGAAAGGTGAAAGGGGGAGGCGGGGAGAGGAAAAACGGAAGAGAGTTGATGCTCCCGGTCTTGTTCTAGCCCTTTTACCTTTTACCTTTTCTCCTTTTACCTTTTCCCGTTTATTCGCTCGCGCCCGCCACGGTCATCTCGTCGACCAGCAATGAGCCTGTCCGGATATTGTGCCGGCTATCGACATCGGTGCCCGCTGCGCGCAGGTTGCCCAGCATGTCGCCCAGGTGACTGGCGATGGTGACTTCCTCCACCGGCCAGGCCATCTCGCCGTTCTCGATCCAGAAACCGGCCGCACCGCGCGAATAGTCGCCGGTGACCAGGTTGACACCCTGCCCCATCAGCTCGGTGACCATCAGCCCCGTTCCCATTTCCTGCATCAACTGAGCGGGTGTATGTTCGGCACCGAGCAGTTCGAGGTTGCGCACGCCGCCGGCGTTGGCGGTGGATTCCAGCCCCAGGCGTCGTGCCGAGTAGCTGCCCAGGACATACCGATCAAGCACGCCGTTGGTGACCAGCGCGGAGTCCCGAGTGGCCACACCGTCGCCGTCGAACGCCGCCGACTTGGCACCCCGTGGCATGTGCGGGCGTTCAACCAGCGAGGCCCAGGACGGCATGACCGCCTTGCCGGCGGCATCGAGCAGGTAGCTGGATCGGCGGTACAGATTGCCGCCGGAGACCGCGCCGACAAGATGACCGATCAGGCCGCGCGCCACTTCCGGGGCGAACAGCACCGGTACTTTTCCGGTGGGAATGCGGCGAGCGCCGAGACGGCGCACGGTGCGGACGGCCGCGCCATGGCCGGTGTCTTCCGGCGCGGCCAGCGCTTCGAATGTGCGCGCGGTGTCGTAGTCATAATCGCGCTGCATGCCGGCCTCGTCGTTGGCGATCAACACGCAACTCTGGGAATATCGTGTGCCGCGCCGGGTGCCGATAAAGCCGTGGCTGTTGGCGTAGACGGCCACGCCAGCTTCGGTCGAAACACTGGCGCCTTCCGAATTGACGATGCGCTCGTCGGCCGTGCGCCCGGCCTGCTCGATCGTTTGTGCCCGCTCGGCCAGCGCATCGAGGGCCAGGTCGGCAGGGTGCCACAGATCGAGGTCGGGAAAGTGTTGCGCCATGAGGGCGGCATCGGCCAGACCGGCAGCCCGGTCGGGCTGGGTATGACGGGCGATGGCCAAAGCGCGTTCAACGGTTTCGTCGATGGCGTCGGCACGCAGGTCGCCGGTACTGGCACTGCCCACGCATTGCCTGCAGTAGACCGTCACGCACACGCCGCGATCGCGCGCCTCTTCCAGCGTCTCGATCTCACCCAGGCGTACACCGGCTTCGCGCGCCAGGCTGGACGTGACGGTCACTTCGGACTGGTCGGCACCGCCGGCCCTGGCCTGGTCGATGATGCGTGTCGCGATGTCGACCAGCAGATCGGCCTCGCGATCGGGGTCGTGGAGCAGGGCGTTGATCCCGGAATTCTTCAGCTCGGTAGTGGTCATTCTCGATTTTTCCTGGATTCGTCTCAGCTCGTGCCGCCGACCGTCAGGCCATCGACGCGCAAGGTCGGCTGGCCGACGCCGACCGGCACGCCCTGCCCTTCCTTGCCGCACACGCCGACACCGGAGTCGAGCTCCAGGTCGTTGCCGACCATGCCGACACGGGTGAGCACGTCGGGTCCGTTGCCGATCAGGGTGACTCCCTTGATCGCCGGACCGAGCTTGCCGTTCTTGATGCGATAGGCCTCGGAGGCGGCAAACACGAACTTGCCAGAAGTGATGTCCACCTGCCCGCCGTTGAAGTTGACTGCGTATATGCCGTCGTCGACCGAGGCGATCACCTCGCCCGGGTCGTGCTGACCCGGCAGCATGTAGGTGTTGGTCATGCGCGGCATCGGCAGGTGAGCGAACGATTCGCGGCGGCCGTTGCCGGTCGGCTCCACGCCCATCAGGCGGGCATTGAGCCGGTCCTGCATGTAACCGACCAGTTTGCCCTTTTCGATCAGGGTGGTGCAGTTGGTCGGTGTGCCTTCGTCATCGATGCTCAGCGATCCCCGACGATCAGCCAGGGTGCCATCATCGACCACGGTGCATTCCTCGGTGGCCACACGCTCGCCCATGCGCCCGGCAAAGGCCGAAATACCCTTGCGATTGAAGTCGCCCTCAAGGCCATGACCAACCGCTTCGTGCAGCAACACGCCGGGCCACCCCGACCCGAGCACCACGGTCATGTAGCCGGCCGGGGCCGGCTCGGCACCGAGATTGACGGTGGCCTGGCGCACGGCCTCCTCGGCATGGTGCTGCCAGAAATCGGGCGCCATCAGGGCATCGAGCCGGTATCGGCCACCGCCGCCGGAGGTTCCCTGTTCGCGGCGCTCACCCTCTTCCATCAACACGCGTATATCGAGCCGAACCAGTGGCCGCACATCGCCACCGAGCACACCGTCGGTTGCCGCCACGAGAATGGATTCGTGGCTGGCATTGAGATTGACGCTGACCTGGCTGATCCGGCTGTCGAGGGATCGGACGTAGGCATCGATGGTACGCAGCAGTTCGACCCGGTCGGTAGCACTACCGCTGGTTGTGGGATCGTCGGCGATATAACGGGCCGGAACCCGTCCTGCATGACCGACCTGGATACGACCTTCGCCGCCGCTGCGAGCGATCGCACGCGCGCTGACAGCCGCGTCGATCAGGGATGGAAGCGTGATGGAATCGGCGTAGGCGAAACCGGTGCCGGCGCCGGCCACGGCACGCACGCCGACCCCCTGGTCGGCATCGTAGCTGCCGCTCTTGACCGCGCCATCTTCCAGCGACCAGCTCTCGGACACGCGATGCTGGAAATACAGTTCTCCGAAATCGATCTGGCTGGACAGCAGGCGACCGAGCGCCATTTCAAGTTCCCGCTGACCGAGGCCGGCCGGCTGCAGCAGATTGTCGAGTACCTGTTCATACATATAAGGTCAGTGCTCCATTTGAACTCCAGATATTCGGTCGGAGACGCTGTCTTTCAATCGCGCGGCTGCGTGTCCGGCACGATGACCTGTTCGTCGCCTTCCTCATCGGTCACGCGTGCCTCGACCAATTCGACCACCGGCTCATCCCAACTGCCGCTGATGGCGTAACGCGCCTGGGCGATGCCGCGCAAGGGCCGATCGAGCAAGGTCTGCAATACCAGTCCGGCAGCAGCACCCATCGGGCCACCAGCCAGCACGCCCAGCAGGGGCAGCGTGCCGCCGACCCCAGGCTCAACCACCAGGTACTGGTCGTAACGTCGATCGATCATGTCGGTCGAGCCACTGACACGGATGCGGGCAGCCGGAGAGTCGACCTGAAGATCCTCGGTGACGGCACGGCCGTCAGCCAGGTCGAAACGACCCGCGATGCGATCGAACTTGAGTCCCTGGGCGAAGACATCGCGGAAATCCAGCGTCAGGCGTCGGGGGATGGTGCCGATACTGACCAGCCCCAGCAGGCGACCGGCACCGGGGCGCGCCTCCGGAATCAGGCCATCGGCCACGTCGATGGCCAGGCGACCGTCGAAGCGCTGCAGGGAAAAGTCATGCGGCGCTCCCGGCCAACGGCCGATGATATCGGCCTGCGTGCGGGCCGCCTCGAGGCCGGTCTCGTAACCCAGCGCGACCATCAGGTCGGTCAGGCTGGCGGTAATCAGGCGCCCCTCGAATTCACTATGAGGGCCGTCAGCCGTTTCGATCCAGCGTCCACGGCCCTGCAGGCTCAGCGTCGGCCCGTCCGCATCGACGCGCTCGATTTCCATCCCCCGGCCAGCCGCGTGTGCCTCGATGCGTACTCGGCCGACATCCAGTTCGCGATAACGCAAGTCCTCGATCAGAACATGCAGGGGCGGAAAACCGACCGGGCTGGCGGTGGAAGTCTGCGCCAGCGCGACATCCAGATCGGTCGGGTCGATGTCGGGACTGTCGTCGAGCAGGTAGAGGTGCGCCAGGTCGACGGCGAGTACGCGCCCGGAGTCCAGGGGCACAGGCACCGTCGCGCTACCCTGCGCACCGACGCCGTCAAGGCTCACTTCCCAGGCATCTTCGCCGCGGGTCATCTCAAGGTCGACATCCTCCAGGTAGAGCCCGCCCCAGGCCAGGCGGCCGAGCGAGAGTCGCGAATGACCTGCCAGGCCGCCGGCGGCTGCCGGCGGTCGAAATAGTCCGCCGACCAGGCTGGCCCAGGGCTCGAGATCGAGCTGAGCGAGTTGACCATCGACCAGAAAGCCCGGCTCGTCGGGCCAGTCAGGCCGAGCCGTGTATACGCCGACGGCCGAACGCCAGTCATCCCCGTCGCGCCATACGCCTATATCGAACCGATCGGCCAACGATACGTCGAAATGCGTCTGGTCACCTTGCACGCGGGCCGATGCCGTCAACGGCCATGCCTCCGGCATCAGTTTGGTCAGCGGATGGGGCAATTCCAGGCCGAGGCCCTCGAGATCCCCGCTCAAGGCCATCTCCAGGCCCTCGTCGATGGCGTCGAGCCGGAAACGCCAATA
>SKZJ01000022.1 GCA_007127425.1 Wenzhouxiangella sp. | reverse complement strand
CTGACAACGATCAACAGGAACAGCCCTCCGGCGACGGCTACCATCATTCCGCGCGTGGCGGACGCCGCGAGAAAAAAGCCGAAGAGCAAGATAAAGAAGCTCCGCACGATGACATTCTTTTCAAAGGGAAAGATTCGCTGCTCTTTCTCGAAATGAAACAGGTCCGACCGCTTGAGGAGGGCGCTTGCCATCAGCATGAACAGGCTCAGCCCCACCACGTTGGCGACGGCCCGGACGTTGCCCCCGATGGCGATCCGGCCGCCGGTTCCGATCTCCCTCATGGTTTCGTATTCACTTCCGCCGATGTAGAGGAAGCCCGCCACGCCGCCGATCACGCTGGCCGCAACCAGGCCGTGCCCCACGTAAAAGAGCGTTTCCTTCTCATTTTTCACGATCGAGGCGCAAACCAGAAAGATCATGATCATCAGGCACAGCGACACCAGCACCCGGTATTGCGGCGGCAGGTCCGAATTGGCGAAGGAGAGCAGGGCGGCGACGAGCAGGGCTGCGCTGAGCAGAATCCCTTCCTTCGCAAATGGAATCTTCCGCCCGACTCTTCCGCAATAGAACAGGTACCCCACAATCATCCCCGGCATCAGCGTCGTGTAGGCGCTGAACGGGAGACTTTCGGCCAAGTGTAGCTCGAACGGTGTAACCATGATAAAGGCGGCGAGCCCGATCCGGGGCGAAACAATGAACGTGCCCGTCATGGCCACGGTGTAGACGAACAGCAAGCCCAGGTTCGGCCGGAAGCCCATCGCAAGGGTAAGGAGCGCAAAGACCCAAATGACACCTATCAGCAAAGCGGGAAAGTCACGTTTTCGTACCATGATAAATTGTGGAAAATAGGGATTGATCGTTGGGTTTACAACAGGATTCGCTCGGGCGTGCTGAGGCCGACGATCCCCTGTTTATTCAGCGCTGGGACAAGATATAGAGTCATTTAATTCGCTCACCTCCACGCCGCCTTCAGGATGAAGCGAAGTTCTTCGCGGAACATTACAACTCCGAGCCCGAGGTACACAATTCCCCCGGCGGGGATCAGAACGGCCAGTTGGACCCCGGGCGGCAATGACTGCAACGGCACCGCGGCCGCGAGAAGAACGACACACATCGCCAGGGCCGCCGTTACGGGTTTTCCAATTCGCCTCAGCATCGCCGGGAAGACATTCCCTATCACCTTACGAATCATAAAGTAATAGCTCGCGGGCAGGGAAACGCACGCGATACCGACGAGCGCCCAGGCCACGACCAGGACCGAACCGGTCAGGGCGGCGATCGTGATAACCGCCGGTTTGACGCACAGCATCGCCAGGTTCCAGTAGAGGGACCAGTTGGCGTGTCCCGTTCCCATAATGAGAGTTCCCACCGGCCCGGTAAGAGCTCCGATAAATGCATAAAGCAGAACGACCTGGATCAGTGGCACGCCCTCCGACCATTCCTCGCCGAAGACAAATGGAACCAGGACCGGAGCGGTTCCCGCCAGGCCGGCCATCAGCGGCGCGGTCACAATGGACAGGTACCCGATCATGGACACGTACCCTTCCCGCAGGCGGGACCGGTCGTCCTGCAGGCGGGAGAACGCGGGAAAAGCGACCCGGGTGACCACCGAGTTGATCTTTTTTACGGGAAGCGAGCTGAAATTGTACGCCAGGTTGTAAATCCCCAGCGAAGCCGCGGAGAAAAACGCTCCGATCAGGATCTGGTCGGCCCGGCCGGCGAAGAAATTGGCGAGCATGCCGCCGGCGCGGTAGCCGCCGAACGCGAGCATGCCCTTCACCTTGCGGAGCGAAAAATGGAACCCGGGAAGAAAGCCGCCCCGGAACGCAAAGACGGCAAGGATAAGGAGGCGCACGATCGCTTCCGCAAGCACGCCCCAGACAAACGACCAGATGCCCTGGGCATAGACGGTCACGCTCACCGCCATGACGCACAGGCCGACAAACAACGAAAAGTTCGCGGCGAACACCATCTTGCCGAAATCGAGATTCCGGCGAATCATCGACTGCATCTGCGTTCCGGCGGCCGTGAAAATCACGGCAAAGGCGACGGCCGAAACGAGCTCGCGCAGCTCCGGGAATCCAAAGACCCGTTCGATCAAGGGGGCCAGGCCGACGATGATAACAAAGACGAGGACCCCGAAGGCGAGGTTCAGCCAATACAGGGTCGATTGCTGCTCGGAGCTGACGGTCCGCCGCTGGATCGTCGCCTCCGCCAGGCCCGCCTCCGACAAAAGCCGGGAGAGGTCGCCCACGATCATGAGCACGGCGATGACGCCGAAGGCATCCGGACCGAGAATGCGCGCCAGGAGCGTCACCTGGGCGAGCCGCAGGATGCTTCCCGCGACCATCCCCATCGCGTTCCACCGAAGTCCGGAACGGGTTTTCCTCGCTACTTCGGCTGCTTCCATCGATTTCGAAACGAAACAGCCAAACCGTCGAGTGCCTTTCCGTTCCGCGTTTCCATACGTAGAGCTGGTGGAATGCGCCGGCCGGCTTAAAGCCGCACGGCCTGCTCCCAATCCGGAAGCCGGAGGTCGGCGCCAAACGGGTCGCGAAGGTCGATCCCCCCGGGCTCCCGTTCAAACAGCATGTGTACGCGGGACAGGGGCACCTGGTGGATGATGGCCCTGCGGGTCACGGCGCGAGCCGCCTGGCCGGCCCAGGATCGAACCACGGTGCGCGTCTCCGATTTCAGGTCTTCGCCGTAGCCGAAAAGGCGCGCGTGTCGAAAGCCCAACCGCCGGCAGATCGTCCGGACCGCTCCGGGCGTCGGCTCCCAGAAACCCGTATGCCCTTCGATTTTGTCGGAATCGCTGATCGAACCCTTCCCGTCCCGGGACTCCAGGTTCATCGGGTCCAGGGCCTCGCCGACCGGCGGGTGGTAGGCCAGGCTCAACCGCGACATGAACGGCAGGACCGGCGTCCGCCACTCCAGCGACAGCGCCTCAGCAACGGGACCCACACTTTGAAGGAGGGAAAAGACATCGCTGACCCGGTGCAGGAGCCCCCAGGCCACCACCAGGTCAAAGCGATCAATCCCTTCGAACAGCTCGCGGTCGCGCACATCGCCCCGCTTGAACGTCACATTGGTAATCCCCAGCAGCTGCCTGTTGGCCTCCGCCCGGTTGATAACCGATGCGCGGTGATCGATGCCGAGGACTTCTTTCGCCGATTCGGACATATAGAGCGAATGCAGGCCCTCGGCGCAACCGATATCGAGAACCCGCTTCCCCGCCAGGTTGAAAGCCCGGGCGATCCGGGCGTTCCTCTTTCGCAACGTACGGTCCGGCCGGTCGCCGGTCGTAATTTCCCCCGTCGGCAACCGAAGTCCCGAAAGCGGTTCACCTGATAATTGTTTCTCCATTATGGTTTTTAAGTTGAGTCAAAAAGACACGGTTTCGGTCTTTGGCAAATGAAAACGGGCACCCCGGAGTGCGGTGTCCGGTAGCGCCGAGGTCGGACAACATTCAAGTTCCCTTATGCCTAAGGCTGTGGCTCCCGTTTATGCGGCATTCCATCGACAATCTCGATCCTATAGACATTGGTGTTCGGGGCGGCCTCCAGTTCGAGCGTCCCGGCGGAAGGGATTTCCACTTCGACGGGGCCGGCTCGCCCGTCCGCCGCCCAGGCCCCCACCAGCCATTGATCCCGATCACGGTGTTTGCGTGCCAGAACCCGGCGGTCGCCGTTTCCGGTCGGAAACTCGTACGCGGGCAAGTCCCGGCTCCACCGGTGGCGATCCGGCCCGGGAAGCAGGCGGCTCTCGAAGAGAAATTCGTCCAGGTGGCTGAAGTACGCGTGGACACGTCCCTGGGCCAGAAATTGCGGAAAGCTCTGTTCCACGGGATCCTGGTACGGCCGGGCGGCGAAGTAGCCCGCGATCGTACCGATGCCACCGGCCAGGTAACACATCTTGAGAAAGCCTTCGTACAGCTCGACATCGGCAATACGGTCGGGATCACGGCGGTACCACCCGGCGGAAACCCAGTAGTACGCCTGTTCAGCTCCCACGGCGAGCTCCTGGGCGCGCGCGTTGAGCAACTGGGAAAGCATGTCTCTCGGCCCGGTGAATCCCGAATTGGCGTGCCGAAAATACAGCGGCGGGGCGGCGAAATCGCTCACCCCCGGCTGGTACAGGAAGTCATGGTCCTCCCAGTCGGGGATCATTTTCCTCCGCGGATGCCCGCCCCCGACCTCGCTGTAATGGATGTACCTGGCTTCCGGAGCCGCCCGCAACAGCACCCGGCGTACGATTCGTTCCTGCCTCCCTTTGTGGGAACTGGTAAACTCGAGCCAGGAACGCCCGTCGTCCCGCCACGCCTCCATGACCGCGGGATCCTGTCCGGCGATTCGCCGCGGATCGAAATACGGCTTCTTCAATCCGTATTCGCCGCCGTTGATAATGATCGACACCGGAGCGTACCGTTCCACTTCTTCGATCATTCCGGCAAACAGGCGACCGATGCGCACAAACGCGCTGTTGGGCGCCAGGGGACTGAAATAATAGTCGCCCTCGACCGGATTTCCATCGGCATCGCGGTAGAACGTGCCCTCAGGCAGATCGTCGTGGCTCAATCCGTAGTTGAACATCCTGGACGGCGCCACCACAAGCTGCAGCGAATATACCTCGGGATGATCACGGGCCAGACGCACGATCCGCCCAGGAGCACTGTCGGGGTCATCCAACTGCTCGATGAAATCCGGGCGGACATGCAGCGTCAACGCATAGCCCCAATCATCCGCAAACGCTTTCGCCACATCCGGAGAAAGAAACCGCCAATGGGAGAGGGGCGGAAGATTATGGTTTTCGGCGAAGACGGGCTTTTCCTGATCTTCCAGAAACTCAAGAGCTTTCCGTGGCGATTGCCCTCCCAGGGGAAACCCTCCGGCAAAAATCAGGGAAAGGAACACCAACGAAAATAGGATGAAACGAAACTTCACTTTCAGCAGGGAACCCGGAACAACCTTGGATCACTCGCGGGATTCCTCAGTCAACCCGCGATGCCGCGGTTTCGGAACCCGGTTTTTCGCCGACCGGGTGTGAACCGATCGAACTGTTCCAGAAACGGTGAGGCATATTCGGCGATGCATTCATTCAGATACGTCCCGGAAACGTCCTCCAACGGGTCCCAATCCCAGTTACTCCGGTGCGTATGGCTGCCGGCCGGATCAATCGATCCCGCAGGCAATCCTATAAAGCTTTCGATATCCGCCAGGCGGGAGGACACCTCATCCGTTGGCAAGACAAGAAGCTGATTGGGCGGTACCGACTCGATGACCGCTTGCTGGCTGCTGCTCCAATACTTCATCATACCCGAGAAAGGAAAGAGGTTTCTCCGCTTGAGGTCTTCATCTCCTTTGCCAAACCCGTCGCTCCCGAACCAGGCGCGAAACAGGGGTTCGTAGTAGTGACAGCCAAGTCTCCGGCGGTTCACGACGATCTCCCGCAGGAGGGATCGCGCCCAGGAAACCGGTTCGCGAATGGTCAGAATGAATCTGGCGTCCGAAAATAGCCGAACCAGCCGGGGAACCTCCCCGCAAAGAAATCCCGAAGATTCTAGTGAGAGGCCCAAAACCCGGTCGCGCGCTCGCAGAAAACGCTCCCATTCTTCCGGGGTGAGGTCCCCCTGAGAAAACCGCCGCCACTGCTGAATAAAGAGAAAGCGGTGCGGTTCATGGGCCGCCTTCATATGCGGGGCCACCATCTTCGTGAGGGAATGGGTACCCGTCCGAAACAGGCCAACCGCAAACGTTCGCGGCCGCTGATCGTCGGATGCGGGGCTGCTCAATTGGTAACGCGCTTTCCAATAGGCGGCATGAGCGCCCAGCGCCGGGCGGTGCAAAGGAGAGCGGTAGAAAATTCGGCGCAGGGAGGGCACGGGGGGAATT
>SKZJ01000064.1 GCA_007127425.1 Wenzhouxiangella sp. | reverse complement strand
CCGCCTCGTTTGGGCTCGCTCATTTGGAATGACCAAACCACGCTCGCCCAAGCCAAGCCGGAGCCTCCCGCAGAGGCACGCGCAACGGCTCCACTCCAGGGCTTTTTGCCCTGCGGGCAAACCGCCCTTGCGTTTTCGCCTGCGCTGTCGCGCCCGTGCAGAGTTATTCAGAGGTTCCTTAGCTGCGGGATAGCGTCCGTTTCGCGTTCGGCGGGCACACGTCCAGCCATGCGCAATCGCCACGAATCATGGCCTCGGCCTCGGCTCGCTCAACCGGCCGCGAGAACAGGAAGCCCTGGGCATGCGAGCAGCGATAGGTTCTGAGCAATTCGAGCTGCTCAACATGTTCCACGCCCTCGGCAACGGTACGCATGCCCAACTCATGCGCCAGACCGCAGATGGTGCGGGTGATGGCCTGGTCTTCCGGGTCGGTGGAGAGATCGCGAACGAAACTGCGATCGATCTTGACCACGGAAATCGGGAAGTTCTTCAAGTACGCCAGCGAGGAATAGCCGACCCCGAAATCGTCGACGACGATGCGCATGCCGATCTCGTCGAGTTTCTGCAGCATTCGGCGATTTCGAAGGAGATTCTCGATCAGGACCTCCTCGGTGATCTCCAGGTGCAGCAACTCCGGGGCAATCCGGTACTGGTGCAACATGACACTGACCTGCTCGGCGAATCCGGCTTCGTGGGCCTGTGCCCCTGACACGTTGACCGCGATCCAGGGTGGTGCATCGACCAACTGCTGCCATCCGGCCAGGTCCGACAGAGCCTGATCCAGCGCGAATTGGCCCAGGCGCCCGATGACCCCCGTCTCCTCCGCTACGCGGATGAACTCCTGCGGCGGCACCATATAACCCTTCTGGTGTTGCCAGCGCAGCAGGGTTTCCAGCCCGACCAGTTCCAGCGAATCGATATCGACGATGGGTTGGTAGACGACCCGGAAATCACCGTCCTCGAGCGCGTGTCGAATGTCGCGGCTGAGATTGAGCCGGTGTTGCGCCTGGGCGAACATCTCCCGGGTGAATACCGCAAACTGGTTGCGTCCGGCATGCTTGGCCTTGAACAGCGCGGTGTCGGCGTTCTGGATCAGTTCCGCAACGCTGCGGCCCGAATCGGGATAATAGGCAATGCCGATACTGGCGGAAACGAACAGACGATGATCCTCGATGGCAAAGCCGCCATCCATTATCCTCAGAATATTGCCGGCCAGCTGTTCGATCTGGTCGCGGCTTTCACGTACCACCGCGATGAGAAACTCGTCGCCGCCGTGGCGTCCGACCAGGTCCTGGTCCCGCAGCACACCGCTCAAGCGCCTTGGCACTTCACACAGCAAGCGGTCACCAAGCTGGTGTCCGAGCGAATCATTGATGTCCTTGAACTGGTCCAGATCGAGAAACATCAAGGCCACCTGCCGCTCGTCATTGCCATGACGCCGGAGCAGCTTCTCGATGGCCTCGGTACTTCCGGTGCGGTTGGGGAGGCCGGTCAGGCTGTCGTGAGTCGCCAGGAATGCCAGGGTCTGTTCGGCCTGCTCACGCTCATGCACCTCGTTCTCGAGCCGCCGATTGGAATCGCCGAGGACCTTCGTCTGCCCCACGGCATTGACGCCCAGCCAGGCCACCATTGCAAAGAGACCACTCAACAGCACTCCGCTGACCAACACCACGGTCGGCAAGACCGTGGTGAGCTGGGACCGGCTCGCCTCGGTCAACGACATCATCAACATCATGCCCTCACCGTCTCCGTCCGGATCAAGCATGAACTCGGCATCCCATTGCTGCGCTTCGATCCCCTCCAGCACCGGGTAAGGATAGACCTCACGACCACGATGGACGGCCCGGAGCATGAATTCGTCGCGAAACAGGGCCGGAAGCATGGCTTCGATGGAATCCGGAATCACCAGCACAGCGGCCAGGAAACCCGCGTGCGCTTCACCCTGCCCGATCGGCGTGATGAAAGTTATACCGGGCATTCCGTCGTCGGGCAGGTACTCCGGCCGGGTGACGACAAACTCACCCCGCTCGGCAGCACGATCGAGGCGTTGGCGATAATCAGAATCAATGGGATATCGATCGCCTGCAGCCAGGTTCAGCGGAAGACCGCTGCGAACCGCATGCACCGTCAGGTCCGGTTCCAGTACTGCCAGCGTGCGATAGTAGGGATAGTGGCGAAGGAACAGTTCGGCATTGATCTTCCAGAGTTCTCCCTGGTCGATGCCGCCCAGGGCCAGCCGCGTGGCCATGCGCCGCTGGGCATTGATCTGCTCTCGCAGGTCACCGGTCAGGTCGGCTTCAATGAAAGACGCGATCCCATGAATGTGACGTTCCACTGCTGCGCGTTCGGCCTCCTGAAGGCCGTGGTAAAGCGACACGGATCCGGCGCAGCCGCCCAACACAATGAGCACTGCCAGCCACAGGCTTCGCCGCCTGCGAACCTTCGGCATACGGCCCGAATCAGAACTCATCAACAATCTGTCGGATAAGCGACCGGAATCGGCGGAGGTTGCTGGTAACGATGGACATTCAGCCTTCTTGTGTCGTCGGCAGCATCGCTGGCTGACGGGGCCAGTATAGCCTGCATACTCCTCGCCGGCCATGCCGCACGTCGGCCTAGCCTGGAGCGGTCCATTCCGGCGTCCCTGAGTGTCGCATGGATAACGGCGGGTTACACTAGTCCTTGTTCGTTTCCAGTTGCAGGAGCTTGACGGTTGATTTGCATGCTGCGCGCCGTGGCCGGGGGACTGGCCATCGCCGTCATCTTCGTCGAAGCCCTGCTTGCGGGGCTGCAGGTTTTTACCGGCGACGGCCACGCGCACGCCATACTCGCCGTCGGCACCCCGTTGCCGCTGTCCACGTTTCTCGTCGTGTCCCTGATCTGGCTGATCGGAGGTACGCTGGGCGGCGCCCTGGCTGGCGCCTTGACCGGCTGGCGTCCTGTCGGCTGGCTGGTCGGAGCGCTTCTCGGCCTGCCGATGCTGCTGTTGTTGCTGCTGGCAGGGCTGCCGTGGGCCGTGACCGGCACTGCTGCATTTCCGCTGGCCGGGGCCATAGCCGGTGCCGCAATCGCCCGACGCACGATGACTGCATGAACGCCCCACGTTCCAACTGCGGCGGCACTGGGCTATAATCGCGCCCACGAATCTGCCAGCAGGCAGTAACCCCCGAATTCAACATGAGGTCTGTCCGGCGTGTCCGAGGAACATGATCGTATTTTCATAAGAAACTTCAGCATCGTCATCGTGGCGCTGATGGTCTTCACCGTCCTGATCGTCTTGGTGGCGCTGGCAATTCACCAGTCCCAGGACCGGGAGCCTAGTGCTGCACGCCAGGCGGCCGTCGAAGAGCGCCTGCAACCGCTGGCCGGCGTTTACGCTGGCGAAACCGGCCGGGCCGCCGCCCAGGCCGAAGCCGCTGCCGCAGCCACGGCCGAACCGCAAGTGGCGTTCGATGGATCGACCGACGGCGGCATGATCTACGATCGAGTCTGTGCCGCCTGTCACGATGCCGGCGTGGCCGGTGCGCCGACGCTTGCACGCGACACCTGGGGTGACCGCCTTGACAAGGACCGCGAAGACCTGATCGCTTCCGTGATCAACGGACTGGGCGCAATGCCGCCACGCGGCGGTCGCAACGACCTCAGCGACGAGCAGGTCGCCGCCTCCGTGGACTACATGCTCGATCGCATCGAGTAAAGTCGCCGTCTTTCGTTCCCGACCTGCTCGATCAGGTCGGGAAACATCTCAAGAAATGCCCGCTCGATGTCATGCTCCATGTCATCGAGCAGTTCAATTCCATCGGCGAGCGGACCGGGACGCCCGTGGCGTCGCGCCAGTCGGCGGAAGATCTCGTCGATCATGCCTCGATCACCGTAGCGCATCCATAAACCACGCTCGCGGGCCCAACGGCTGAACAACACGAGACGATCGGGCAGATTCGCCTCGTGCCGGGCCAGCAGTTCGTCGATTTCGCCGGCGAGGCGAACCAATGGCACTTGGCCGAAACGATCCCAATGCCGGGTCAGCATGTGATCGAACAGGACATCGAAAATCACCCCGCCGTATCGCCGCCACGGTGGCTGCAGACGCATGAGCAGGGCGCGAAGGGCCGGGTGGGCGTCGCTGAGCGTATCAATACGCCGGTGCAGCATAACGCCATCGGCCCAGTCCGGCGGCAGGGCGGCCAGCGCCTGGCGGCCACGCACGTGGTCGCCGAGAAACGCGCCCAGGCGCATCCCGCTGTCGGATCCGGCAAGCACAACGTGGGCGAGGTGATTCATGGGGTCACGGTTTTCATGGACGGATGTGACTGGGTTATGATGTGCCCCCCGCGAGAGGGGTGCGGCAATGGCGCTGAGGACAACCAATGTTAATGGATCCAGAGCAGTTTCCGACTGACACCACCGAATTTTTCCTGACCGGCCCAGTCGGCCGACTGGAGTGCCTGGCCGACGTGCCCGAGGCCGATCAGGCCCGCCCGGCGGTCGCGGTGCTGTGCCATCCGCACCCATTGCACGGCGGCACCATGCGCAACAAGGTGGTGACCATCATGGAGCGCAGCCTGCGCGAGCTGGGCCTGAAAACCGTGCGCTTCAATTTCCGCGGTACTGGCGAAAGCGAGGGTGAGTTCGACGACGGTGAAGGTGAGCTCGACGACCTGCTTGCCGTGATCGACTGGGCCCGAAAGACCAATCCGGACGACGACCTGTGGCTGGGCGGCTTCTCTTTTGGTGCCTACGTCGCCCTGAAGGCCGCCCGGGACCTTCCGGTTCGCCAGATCATCACCATCGCTCCACCGGTTGAGCGCTACGGCTTCGACCAGCTGATGCCGCCCAATTGCCCGTGGCTGGTTGTGCAGGGCGACGAGGACGAAGTCGTTTCGCCCGAAGCGGTCTTCAAGTGGGCCGAGGGGCTCGACCAGGAAGCCAACCTGGTGGTCATGGAAGGCACCGGGCATTTCTTCCATCGTCGCCTGATGGACCTGCGCGGCCTGATCAAGAACCACGTCCAGCCCAACCTGCCCTGACGCCGGTCGTGGTGGAAAAAGAAGCGGGATCCGGCGGTCCACTGAGACACTACGAAGACCTTGTTGCCGAGGGGCGCCTGACGGATGATCCGGACCAGCGCCGTCTGCTGGCGCATTTCCAGGACCTGTTCGAACGCCTGCAGACGACCCGCCCGGGCCTGATCGACAGACTCAGGAAACGCCATCCGCAGGTTACTGGACTGTATCTTCACGGCAGCGTTGGTCGCGGCAAGACCATGCTGATGGATCTGTTCGCCGAAAGCCTCGATGCGGCCGGCATTTCAGTCTGGCGTATCCACTTCCACCGGTTCATGGATACCGTCCACGAGCGGCTCCGGGCACAGGAAAAGCGCCAGGATCCGCTCCAGGCCGTCGCCGCCGGCGTGGCCGAGCGCGCCCGGGTCCTCTGTTTCGACGAATTCCATGTGTCGGATATCGGGGATGCAATGATCCTGAGCGGCCTGCTCAAGGAACTGTTCACCCGCGGCGTGACCCTGATTGCGACCAGCAACACCGCACCGGCCGACCTCTACGCCGGCGGGCTACAACGCGAGCGTTTCCTGCCGGCCATTGCTGCCATCGAGCGGCACTGCCGGGTCGAAACCCTGGACGGGGCCGAGGATTACCGCTTGCGCGAACTGATCCGTCATCCGGTCTACCACCACCCCGCCGATGAACAGGCCCGGGCCGAACTGGCCGAGGAGTTCCACGCCCTGGCTGCCGGCGAGCAGGTTTCCGAGGCCCCGCTAAGGGTACGGGGCCATACCATCCAGCCGCTCAAGCGGGCCGGTTCGGTCATCTGGTTCGACTTCGCCACCTTGTGCGAAGGCCCACGCGCGGCTGCCGACTACATCGAACTGGCAAGGCGCTTCGGCACCCTGATCGTCTCCGATAT
>SKZJ01000247.1 GCA_007127425.1 Wenzhouxiangella sp. | reverse complement strand
TTCACCACGCGATTACCGATCACCGGATTAGGGGTAAACGCGCGTGTCGGACTCAGCGTGCCGATCGGCGGGCGTGATATTGATCGCGAATACCCGGCCCTCGCGACAACGTCCGGCAGCACCTCGATATTGAAGGCGAAGCTCGGCAGCCAGAATTCGCTGCTGCCGGTGCCGAGCACTGGCTGCGGTTCGTCGACGAAGTCCATGACGAATTCATCACCGCCCACCCAGACAATCTCCTGTGGTGTCAATTCGCGACCGGTCGAGACGGTGCTGGTCTCCTCGTAGCGAAGGCCGGCTGTGGCGTTGAAGGGCATGTCATTGAAAGCCCCCTGGAAGTTCAACTGGGTGTAGAAGGCGTCGATGTCTTCCCGAACGCTCGAATCTCCGGCGTTGCCCAGTGGCCCCGGCCAGAAAATTCCGCGCTGACCAGAAGGATCCTGGAAATCCGGCCCCCAACCGGGCCAGTAGACGTCTTCGACGGGATCCCCCGCTCCAATCGTTTCCCACTGATCGATCAGGAAGCCGATGGGCGCGGTGAAATACTGGTCGAAAGCGAAACTACCGCCGTTGCTGAAATTGCGCAGAAGGCCATCGAAACTGGCTGCTTCCCAGGCATCGTTTGGCCAGTACTGGGCCGATGTCAGCCAAAAGCCGGCCGGCAGAAGGCCGGAAAACGCACTGAGCTGATCGAATTTCTGCTCGGTACGGTCGTAGCCAAAACTGATGGAGTCCAGTGCACCGCCAGTCTCGTTGGACCAGAGGCCACCGAGTTGCAGCTGGTCGATGTCATGGTTGTTTCTGACGTTGAAGGCCTGGCCGAAAAGTGAGCCGATGTCCTGGCGCAGCAACCCGTCCTGCGGGCCGCCGTCGGGTCCCGTGCCGCGGAACGAAACATCGAACATCGGAACGCCAGAGCTCGGAAACATGGCGATCTGCTCGGCGATGGTCGCCGTGAACGGTCCGGCCCCATCAACAAAACCACACCAGTCGCAAGACGTGTTGCCGATGATCAGGTTGGCAGAGCTTGCAGGCCTGCCGTTGATATCGCCACCGCGGAATTCGGAAGATGATGTGTGGAAATCCAGGTCAAACGCCAGGCTGTCGGTGGCCTGCCAGTCGAGATTAAAGCCAAACTGGTCATTTTCCTTGATCGTGTGTTCCTGAGCCACGTTGGTCGCGAAGTCGCCGCATGATTGCGTCACACTGGTCACGGTGCCGCGTTCGTTGATGGTGGCGTCGACGTTCGGGCACTCGAACCAGATCCCGAAGGCGGTTGCGTCGGTCTCGCGTTCGACGCGCGAGTAATTGACATCAAAGGTGGCCGTGAGGCGATCGGTGGCCGCGTACTGGAGCACCAGGTTGCCGTTGAAGCGCTCGCGCTTCAGATCGCTAAAGCCGTAGCCGACATTTTGCGGGTGAAAGAAGATGCCGTCGGTGCGCTGGTTATTGTTATTGACGTTGCCGCTGGCAAACGGGTTGTTTTGCGAACCAGCGGTCGCCGGGTCGGTCGGACGCCAGTTGGCAACCTCCGCGAATTCGTTGCGGCTGTCGCGCTCGTGGTAAGCGCCGCTGACAAAGATCCCCAACCGGTCATCCATGAAAGTCTGGCTGTATAAGCCCTCGATTTCCGGCGTGATCTCGTTGAGCCTGTCGGAATCGCTTGAGGATGTCTCGTGCACCGCTCGGCCGGAGATCACGGCACGGAACCCGGGCTGGTCCAGCGGGCGCGGCGTAAGGACGTTAACCGTCGCGCCGATGCCGCCGCTGGGGAGATTCGCTTCCGGTGTCTTGTAGACGTCGACGGCGCCCACTCCTACCGTGGCCAGGTCGGCAAAGTCGAAAGAACGACTACCCGCGGTGGGCATGGAACGACCGTTGAGCGTGACGAGGTTGAACTCGGGCCCCATGCCGCGGACCGTGACTTGCGAGCCTTCGTTTGCAACCCTGTCGATGGAAACGCCGGGAATGCGTTGAAGGGATTCCGCCAGGTTCTGGTCCGGGAAGTTGCCCATCTCCTCGGCCGTGACCGAGTCGATGAAGCCGGTCGCTCCCCGCTTGCGGTCCATCGCGCGCAGGATGCTGCTCCTGTAACCGGTGACCAATATGGTGTCGAGAGCGTAGGACTCGTCGGATTCCTGACTTTGCTCCTGCTCGTTCGTTTCGAGCTGCCCGTCCTGGTCCTGCTCTGCGTCCTGTGCCATGACGACACCGGCGTGCAGGGCGAATGCAATGCTCGTCGCAAGTGCCGTTCGGCGGAGATTCAGTGGTCGCATCATTAGTCTTACCCCATGCTTCAGCGGGTGGTCCCGCGTTGGTACGAGCCGGCAGCCCGGCTTCTTGGAATAATCTTCGTCCCTCGAAGATTCGCTCGTTCGGGCCGCCGAGTGACACGGCGACCAATTTGTTACAAATACCTTAACTTAGAATGACAGCGCTGACAATAGATTCGGAAATTTTTCATCCGACGCCCAAAAGGCGCGCTCAGTGGGCCATTCAGGACGAGCAGCTCAGATCGGCCCGATCGGTCGCTCCACGCTCAATGCGCACAGCGCTGACGCTGATTGTGACGGGACCTTCCGTGCGCAGCAGTTCGATGCCGCTGACATGAGATAAATCCATGTTTTCACTATCAAAGCAGGTCAGATCGATACGCAATGACTGCCATTCGTTGAGGGGGCGATCAGCAAGTTCGCCAGCAAGATCCAGCGCCTCGCTGGCGCACTGCTGGCCGCAAATGAGTCTGGCGCTCAGGTCTTCGGGAATCGGCGTTTCCGGCCGCAGGTCATAGGCCAAGACAGCATTGTCATCGACGAACCCTCGCAGATCGACCGGGGGCCGGGCGGTGAGCGCGGCAAAACCCGGCACGCCCGCCGACCAGGTCAGGCGCCGGGCATCACCCTGAACCTCGCGGTCGGTCAGTTCCACGGCCGGGTCAGCGGCATTGTTGTGCCCCATGATCACCAGCCGCCAGGGTGTCCGTGCGGAGCGGTCGAAAAGTGTCCAGTCCCCCTGCTCCGGAATCTCGTCCTCCAGGAGGGGCGCCAAGGCGTCCTCGGGCAATGGGTCGATCGACCCGTCTTCTCCGTAACTCAGGCCGGAGCCGAGCGGAAACAGCGTCGGCCACTCGCCGTCTTCGTCCGGTTTCGGTGTTGCAGGCCAGTCGAAGGACAGCCGGCCGGAAAAGTCGTACTGGACGTCACCGTCAGCATCGGCGAGCAACACGTCGGCTACGCCGCCGCCCGCGGTGCCGGGAAGCCAGGCCGCGACGAAGGCATCGGAGCGGTTCATCTCGGGATTCGTCCATAGCGGGCGCCCGGACAGGAAGACCGAAACAACCGGCGCACCCCATTGACCCGCTTGATCGAGCAACTCGATGGCTTCTCGGGTACCGGGCTGGAATTCCAGTGTATCGACATCGCCCTCTCCTTCGGAATAGGGATTCTCGCCATAGATTGCGATCACGACATCGGGCGCGAACTCCTCGGCTCCCGATTCGCCCAGATGGATCTCGCCGCCGGCCGCCCGAACCTGCTCGGCGATGCCGTCGAAAATGGACTGCCCATTGGGAAAGTATTCGTTGGCCTCCGTCAGGCCCTGCCACGTCAGCGTCCAGCCCCCGGACTGCTTGCCGATATCGTCGGCGCCGTCGCCCACGACAAGAATCCTCGACCCGGGGTCCAATGGCAGCACATCGCCGGTGTTCTTGAGCAGCACCAGCGACTGGCGCACGGCGCGCCGGGCCAGCTCGGCGTGGGCATCCTCATTCGGCAACTGATCGCTGCCACTCGGCACGGGCTGGTCGAAAAGGCCGGCTCGCTTCTTCACGCGCAGGATGCGTCGGACCGCATCATCGAGGCGATCCATCGAAAGATCCCCGTTGCGGGCATGCTCGAGCATCGTGTCGCGGAAAGCCTTCCAGTCTTCGGGCACCATGAAAAGGTCGATGCCGGCTTCGAAGGCTTGCAGGCAATCGGTCACGGTGCAGCCGGGCACCTGACCGTGGCCGTTCCAGTCGCCGACGACGATGCCGTCGAAACCCATTTGTTCTTTCAGGACCTCGGTCAGCAGGTAGCGATGACCGTGCAGTTTCTCCCCGTTCCAGGAAGAGAAGGAAGCCATAATGGTCTGCACGCCGGCCTCGATCGTGGCCACGTAGGGTCGGCCGTGAATGTCGAACAACTCCTGCTCGGACAAGCGCGTATCACCCTGGTCTTCACCTTCGACAGTGCCGCCGTCGCCAACGAAATGCTTGGCCGTGGCCAGCACGTGCGGCGATTCGAGCCAGCCTTCACCCGGCTCGCCCTGGAGACCGAGAACGGCCGCGCGGCTCAACTCGGTAACGATCGACGGGTCGCTGGAGTACGACTCATAGCTCCGCCCCCAGCGCAAATCGCGGGCTACCGCCAGGGTGGGCGAGAAGTTCCAGTCGATCGCGGTGGCAGATACCTGCTCGGCCGTGGCCCGATTGATCTCGCGGACCAGCTCGGCGTCACCGGCGGCACCCAGGCCGATGTTGTGCGGAAACACGGTGGCACCGAAAACATTGTTGTGCCCATGCACGGCATCGGTACCCCACAGCAAGGGCACTGAGGGATCACCGCCGCCGGCCTCAAGTGCAGCCTCGTGCAGTCGGCGCGACAGCTCGGTCCAGTCCGACATCGCTGCGCGCTGATCGCCGCCGGGGAAAGAGCCGCCACCGTTAAGTACCGATCCGAGCGCGTAATCGCGGACCTCTTCAGGCGAGACGTGCTGAATCTCGGCCTGGATGATCTGACCGACCTTGCGCTCCAGCGTCATCCGGGACAGCACATCCTCGACGAAGCGCTCGACCTCGGGGTCGGACTCGCGCTCGATGCGCGGCCAGGGCATGGTCGCAGCCTCAACCTCCTCGTCGGCCGGTGAGGTCTCCGGCGTCGGAGGTTCGGCGGGGGATTCATCCTGGCATCCGGTAATGATGAAGGCGGCGAGCAGCAGGGAAAGCGGCAGGCCGGCGACGCGGAAACGCTGAAGGTCAGTCGTGAACATCGTGTTCTCCTGGGATAAATCGATTGCAGTGGCAATAAGGGGTTGGAAGGAGGTCAGGTCGGCGGCGGCCCCGTAGTGCCTCGAACCAGCAGTGGCGCTTCGAACACCTCCACTCCGCGGGCCGAAGGACCCGAGTCGGCATCGCGCCGGCTGATGGCATCGAGCAGAAGCTCGGTGGCGCGATAAACCATGGGCCGGATCGGCTGCCGCACGGTCGTCAGTGCCGGCCAGACTGCCCGCGAAATGGGCGTGTCGTCGTAACCGGCTACCGACAGTTGCGCGGGCACCCGGCAACCGCGGTCGAGCGCAACCTGCAAGAGACCGGCAGCCATTTCATCGTTGCTGGCAAATATCGCTGTCGGAGGGTTTTTCATATCGAGAAAGTAAGCAGCGGCACGGCCGCCGGAAGCGAGATCGAATTGCCCTTCGAAAACCAACTTTGGGTCGTAGTCGATCTCGGCACGCGCCAGACCGATGCGGTAGCCTTCAAGTCTTGCAGATGCGGCAGCGTGGCTTTTCGGGCCGGTCACGAATCCGATGCGGCGATGGCCAAGTTCGGTGAGGTGATCGACCACCATGGCGGCAGCCATGCGGTCGTCGATGGCGACACCGATGCCCGGCCGACCATCGAGCGGCGAAACGCGGGCATAGGGCAGAGCGAGCTCGTCGAGCGCATCGAGCAACTTGGACAAATCCCCGACGGGCGGGATGAGCAACAGGCCGTCGACGCGCGACTGCGACAGGAAGCGGGTGATGCTGCCGACCAGGTCGGGGTCATCCTGCTCGGGTGCCAGCAGGGACACCCCGTAGCCGTTCGCCTCGCTGGCCTGAAGTGCACCGGTGGTGGCCTGGAAAAGATAGTTGGGGCTGGGATTGTCGTATATGAGCCCGATCATCCGCGAGCGGGTGCCGGCCAGT
>SKZJ01000162.1 GCA_007127425.1 Wenzhouxiangella sp. | reverse complement strand
TTCGTCTCGGGCTTCGCGGCCCTGGTCTACCAGGTGCTGTGGGTACGCGAGCTGGGTCTGTTGTTCGGTTCCACCGCACAGGCTGCTGCGCTGGCCATTGCCATCTTCTTCGCCGGCATCGCCTCGGGCGGGTGGTTCTGGGGCCGGCGGGCAAGACGCTTTCGCAGCGGGCTGGCGGCTTTCGGCTGGCTGGAAGTGGCGGTGGCTGCCACGGCGCTGGGCCATTTTGTTCTGCTCGATGCCTACCAGGCGCTCTACCCGGCCGTTTTTCCCCTGGTCAGCGAGATCGCCGGCGCCGATACCGCCTTCAAGATTCTTGTCGCGGCCGTCATCCTGCTGCCGGTCTCGTTTCTCATGGGCGGCACGCTGCCGGTGCTGGGCCACTACCTCATTCGGCACCCCCAGGATCTGGGGCGACTGGGCAGCTTTCTGTATGCCATCAATACCGGCGGGGCGGCGGCCGGGGCGTTGGCGGCCGGGTTCGTACTGCCGGTTTGGCTGGGATTTTCCGGCGCCTACGGCCTGGCCATCGGGCTGGATCTGCTGGTGGGGTTCACGGCGATTGCTCTGGCGCGGTCCGGATCCGATGTCACCACTCCAGAGGTTGCGCGACGAGAGTCAGTGAACCTCGCGGGCCCGGGAAGTGAACGCTCCGCCCCGGTCTGGTTTCTGGCCTTTGTTTCCGGCTTCGCGGCTCTTGGCGTGGAAGTGATCTGGACACGCATGTTCTCGCAGGTGCTGCAGAACTCGGTGTATACCTACGCGCTGGTGCTGGTGGTGTTCCTGCTTTCGCTCACGCTGGGGGCGTCGCTGGCCAATCGCCTCAGTCGCGTTCGTTCGCTTCTTGCCGATCGCATCCTGCTGGCGCTGCTGGCCCTGGCCGGTGCGCTGGTGGCCGCCTCGCCATGGCTGTTCGAGACGGCCACGGGCGGTCTGGGATACGTCGGCGTCGGACAGGACTGGTGGGATTACCTGCAAAGCGTGGTGACGGTGGCCCTGGTCGTCATGCTGGTGCCGGGCATCATGCTCGGGACCGTGCTGCCCTACCTGTTGCGCCTGCTGGAGAACCGATCGGTCAGCACCGGCTCGACCATCGGCAACCTGGTGGCGGTCAACACGCTCGGCGCCATCGCCGGGGCGTTGCTTGCCGGTTTCGTACTGTTGCCGCTGGCCGGTGCCGCCGGCAGCCTGCTGATTCTGGCGGCGGCGTATTTCGCCGCCATGGCGCTGGTGATTCTCGTCCGGGCTGAAAATCATGCCCGCCTCGGTGCGCTACTGCCGGCCGCGCTGGCGGCCGGACTGGTATTGGTGCCGACCGACTGGGCGACGACGGTCTACCTGAATCCTGCACACGATGAACGGCTTATCGCTTATGAAGAAGGCAGTCACGCGACCGCGGCGGTGATCGAGCGCGATGGTCACCTGCTGATCCGGGTCAATAACCACTACACGCTCGGCGGCACCGGGGCACTGGAGTCGGAGCGCAACCAGGCATTGATTCCAATGATGCTGCATCCCGCCCCGCGTGATGTGTTTTTCCTCGGCATGGGCACGGGCATCACTGCTGGCGCCTCGCTGCTGTTTCCGGTCGAACGGGTGGTGGTGTGCGAGATCCTGCCCGAGGTGGTGCGACTGGCACAGGTTCATTTCGCTCCCTGGGCCCAGGGCCTGTTCGAGGACGAACGCGTGAACATCCACGCCGAGGATGGTCGCAACTGCCTCAGTCGCAGTCCCGAAACCTACGATCTGATCATTTCGGACCTGTTCACGCCGTGGAAGGCCGGCACCGGCAACCTCTACACGCTGGAGCATTACCGCAACGCCGCCAGGCGACTCAACGAGGGCGGTCTGTTCGTGCAGTGGATCCCGACCTACCAGGTGTCGGAAAAGGAATTCGGCATCATCGCCCGTACCATGGACGAGGCTTTCGATCAGGTCGTGCTCTGGCGCGGCGACCTGTTCCCGGCGCAGTCCATCGTCGCCCTGGTCGGGCAGAATCGGGCCGAACCCCTGGACCCGCAGGTGCCGATTGCCCATGGCCGCGCCCTGGCCGGCAACGCCGATCTGCCCGACGATCTGCTCGCGGCCGTCAACCTGCGCTTCTATGCCGGCAACATCACCGCGTCGGGGTTGTTCGACCAACACGCCATCAATACCGACAATCGGCCGTTGATCGAATACCAGGCGCCGCGCACCCAGCGTGCCGTCCAGGCCGGACAGGCGCGCTGGCTGACCGGTGACCAGCTAGGACTGCTTTACGAACGACTGATCCAGAATCCGGGCGTGGCGCGTGATCCCTACCTGGCGCGCCTGGACGAGACCCAGCGAGGCTATGTCATCGCCGGGCGCAGCTATTACCACTACGGTGTCTACCGCATGGCCGGGCGCGATGAGCAGGCCGCCATGCTGCTCGACGATTTCCTCGCCCGTACCCCCTTCGAGCGGCCACCGCCCGAACCCGAGGCCCCGCAGACCCTCTCGGGCTGGGAAGAGTCAGGTCGGCGTTAAAGGGCCGATCTCTCTTTCGAAGCGGAAAAAAGTTATGTTATATTGTTTCGTTCCTGGTGGGTCGATGCCGGCGTTCGGCCATCGCCATCATTCCTTGCTACCCAACAAGTCGTTTTTAGGAGATCAGCCCAATGAGATCAGTATGGATTTTGGCCCTGACTGTCGCTTTCGCCAGCGGCAGCGTCGTGGCCGAGGAGCCCACGCTGGAAGAGCTGATGCGCAAGATCGAAGCGCTCGAAGAGCGCGATCGCGAGCGTCAGGAGCGCATCGAGCGCCTGGAAACCGAACTGCGTGCTGCCGATGCGGTTGAACGCCAAACTGCCGAGGAACGCAGGGATACCGATCGCCCGGCCCGGCCCGCCGCTGCAGGCACAGGCCCCCAGGCCGATCCGCTCGACCCGGTGCCGGCACGGATGCGGGCACGCTCGGTGACCGGTGAGGTCACTTCCGGCACCGCCTTCAATCCGGCAATTTCCGTCATTCTTGACGGCACGTACGCGCATTTCAGCGACCACATCGATGACCCGGCCGGCTTTGAATCCGGCCACGGCCATGGCGGTCATGGACACGGCGGCCATGGCATCAGTGAGGGCTTCAACCTGCGCGAGGCCGAGATTACCTTTACCGGCTCGGTCGATCCCTATTTCGACATGATGGTGATGGCTTCGGTGAGCGAAAGCGATATCGAGCTTGAAGAGGCTTTCATTACCACCCGCTCGCTCCCGGCCGGTCTGCAGGTCAAGGCTGGAAAGTTTCTCAGCGATGTCGGCTACATCAACAAGCACCACATTCATGACTGGTACTTTGTCGACCAGCCCTGGATGCGCGAGCTGATGTTCGGCGACGAGGGCCTCAATGAGGTCGGGGCGCAGCTGTCCTGGCTGGCGCCATTCGATACCTACACCCGCTTTGGCCTTGAGGTGCTTGAAGGCACCAGCCCCGGCGTGGCCAGTTATATCGGCGATGGCCGCCACGAGATGGTGACCGTGCTGCCGGGCGATAGCAACCAGCCGGTCCGCAATCGCTGGCGTGCTGACAAGAATCTGCGCGATCGCGATGGTCCGCGCCTGTTCACCGGTTTCGTCAAGTGGGCGCCGGATCTCGGTTTTGACCATGCTATGCAGCTGGGCGCTTTCGGCGGCATCAGTCAGGTCTGGCAGAATGAAGAAGGCCACTCATCGGGTCGCCTGGAAACCTGGGACGGTGACAGCCAGTTCATCGGCGCCGACCTGGTCTACAAGTTCGGTCGTGGCGGGCTGCTGGGTGACGGCAATTTCGTCTTGCAGGCCGAGTACGTCTACCGTGAGCTCGACGTCGAGTACCAGAGTCGACAGTTCACCGACTTTTCCAACCTCGCACTGACCGGCCCGTCCGACGATCCCGACCGCCGCGACCAGCTCTGGAAGCAGGACGCCTTCTACCTGCAGGGGGTGTACGGGTTTGCCCCACGCTGGAACGCCGGCCTGCGCGTGGATGGTGTTGGCCTGACCAACCGCGCATTTGATGACGGCACCGATGCCCTGGGGCGGCGCGGCATGCGTGACGACCTGGATGCCTCCTGGCGCTACAGCGGCCAGGTGACCTTCGCGCCGACCGAGTTCTCGCGCCTCAGAGGCCAGATCAGCTACAACGACATCGCCGGTGGCCACGAGGCCTGGCAGTTCATGTTGCAGTACAACATGAGCCTGGGTGTGCATGGCGCCCATGCTTTCTAGGCTCGGGCAAGACCCAAGGATTCACCGGCAGGCCAGTCCTGCCGGTGACATGAATTTGACACCCGAACCCTTTACCCTCGGGAGAGAACGATGAAAAGATTATTCCTGACCCTGATGCTGTCGCTGGCGGCCATGGCGGCTCATGCCGAGGTGCGCGTGGTCGCCACCGTGCCCAACATGGGCATGCTGGTCGAAACCGTGGGCGGTGATGCCGTGCGCGTCACCGTGCTGGCACCGCCCGATCGTGACGCCCACTATCTGGAAGCGCGCCCGTCCATGATGGCGGCACTGCGCCGTGCCGACCTGGTCGTCGCCGTGGGCGCCGAGCTGGAAGTCGGCTGGTTGTCGGCGGCGCTGCAAGGCGCCCATAACCCGAGCGTGCAACCGGGACGCCAGGGCTATTTTGAAGGTGCTGCCCATACCGACCTGATCCAGGTCGGTGGCGCGGCCGACCGCGCCATGGGCGATGTCCATCCCGCCGGCAATCCGCATTATTATTTCGACGCACTGAAAATGGCCGAAGTGGCCGAGGCGCTGGCGGTGCGGCTGGGCGAACTGGCTCCGGAGCACGCGGAACGTTTCGAAGCGAATGCGGCCGAGTTCGCCGAGCAGGCACGCGAACACGTCGAGCGCTGGCAGGCCCGGGCCGAGGGCGCGCCGGGAGCGGTGTTCTACCACAAGGATGCCGACTACCTCGCTGCACTGCTGAGCGTGGAGATCCTCGGCTACATCGAACCCTTGCCCGGTATTCCGCCCACCGCGCGTCACCTGAGCGAACTGGTCGGCAGCCTGCGCGGCAAGGAAGGTGTTATTCTCTACGCCGATTTTCAGCCCTCGCGCGGACCCGAGTTCGTGTCGCGTGAGTTGGGCTGGCAGCAGCACCAGTTGCCCAACCAGGTCGACATCGGTGCCGACAGCCAGGCCTACTTTGAACTGATCAACCGCTGGGTGGAGGCTCTCTCTCCCTGAATCCGACCGACTCTCCAAAGTCGCTGATCACGCTCGATGAGGTGGTCGCAGGATACTCGGGGCCCGTCGTGGGCCCCGTTTCTTTCTCTGTGCGCGCCGGCGAAGTGCTTGGCCTGGGCGGTGCCAATGGTGCCGGCAAATCGACCCTGCTCAAGGCGCTGACCGGCACGGCGAAGATTTTCTCCGGGCGCATCCTGCGCTCGTCCGAGGTGCGCATCGCCCATCACCGCCAGCGTCCGGAACGGCCACCGGAACTGCCGTTGCTTGGACGTGAGTTGCTGGCCTTGATGGATGCCGAGGGCGATCCCCCGGAACTGGCCCAGGCGCTGATGGACCGTCCGGTCGCCGAGATGAGCGGGGGGCAGTACCAGTTCCTGCAGGCCTGGGCCTGTCTCAACAGTCCGGTCGATGTGGTGCTGCTCGACGAGCCGACCAACAATCTCGACGGTGAGGCCATCGATGCGCTGGGTGAAATGTTGAACCAGCTCTCCAGTGACCGGGCGGTAGTCCTGGTCAGCCACGAGCAGGCATTTCTCAATGCCCACTGCCATCGCCGGCAGGACGTGGAGCCATGGACGAGCTGATTTTCTTCGATCCACTGTTTCGGGTGCCGTTCTTAAACGGCCTGGTACTGGCCGTGGTGCTGTCGCTGATCGGCGCCTACCTGCGATTGCGCGATGAATGGCTGGCGGCCTTTGCCCTGGCCCACGTGGCCGCTGCCGGCGGGGTGTTGAGCATTCCGCTGGGGCTGCCGCTGGTGGTGACTGCATCCATGGC
>SKZJ01000183.1 GCA_007127425.1 Wenzhouxiangella sp. | reverse complement strand
CGGCTGGGGACGTTCGTAATTGTGAACAGGCAGGGTGGTTCGTCGGCAGGTTTGCCGAATGGCATCTCTGCTGGATCTTGCCAACGCCGGTATGCATGTGCGGATCGCGCTTGGTCACGATCATTCTCCCTCGATTTGTCTGGAAATCCGGCCTGCCCCTTCCCAAGTTGGGCCGGACTTCGGATCAGACTAGCATATTCACGTGTGTGACGGCCAGGAGGGGTGGTTGGGGGTGATTTAGTGGTCGTTCGTCGGCCACGCAGGGCCGACCTACTTGGCGAGGATCAGTGACCTTCGGGCCATGACGGGCATTGTCGTTGCAGCTAGTCTTGTGCGGAAGTTTTCGGGATTTGACCAGGGAGAGTTCGTCATGACAGTACGGCAATCAATGTCCAGTCTGCGGGGTCGGCTGCAAGGAGGTTATCGGCGGGCCCGTTTGTGGATTGGGCGGCGGCTTGATGCGCTCGAGCCGGCCCCGCGAACCGCCCGTTGGATCCGGCGCGTCAGCCTGGCTGCGTTGCTTGCAGCGGGGGCCTGGACCGGTGTTGTGGGTGTGAATTTGCGCTATGGCCCTCTGGTCGATGGGCTGACCGGGGTGGCCATTGTGTTGGTGATGTTCATTCTGGCCACATTGGTCATCTGGCTCGCCATGGGGCTGGCCGGCTTTCTGCGTCGCTACTGGACTCTGACGGGCTTCGGGGCGGCAGGCGCCCTGGTGTTGCTCGCAGGCATCTACAGCATGCCGCCACCCTTTGGGATTGCCGTGGGGTTCGGGTTGGCGCTGGGGGTTGTGCTGCTTGGCGCCGGCATCGGCTTGTTGCGGCAACGGCCTCGCCGGCCGGTGGCGGCGGGTTTTGCGCTGGTGCCGGCGCTGGCTTTGCTGGTTGCAGCCGGTTACTGGACGACGCTTGATGGGGCTGGTGAAGACCCGGTGGCTGATCTGGTTGCCCTGCCCGACCACGATGGTGGCCTGTTCGGCCAACTGCTCGAGTCCGGTCCTTACGAAGTCAGCCATTTAACCTACGGCAGCGGTGATGATCGCAGGCGCGCGGAGTTTGCTGACAATGTCGCCTGGCAGTCGGACAGCGTGGATGCCCGGGATATGCTGACCCGGCCCTCGGGCTGGCGTATCGATTTGCGCGAGCGCTGGTGGGGCTTCGGGCTCGATGCCCTGCCGCTCAACGGACGGGTCTGGTACCCGCAGGATACGCAGGGTGATCTGCCGCTGGTACTGGTCGTGCACGGCAACCACGACATGATGCGCTTTTCCGACCCCGGCTATGCCTGGATCGGCGAGCACCTGGCCAGCCGCGGTCACATCGTGGTGTCGGTGGACCAGAATTTTCTCAACGGCAGTATCTTCGGCGGCATCAATCGCGAGAATGCCACTCGCGGATGGCTGATGCTCAAGCACCTGGAAGCCTGGAGAGAGTGGCGCGAATCACCGCAACACCCCCTGCACGGGCAGGCCGATCCCGATCGCGTGGTGTTGATCGGTCATTCCCGGGGTGGTGAGGCGGTGGCGCTGGCCGGGGCCTTCAACCGGCTGCGCCATCATCCCGAAGACGCTGCGATCGGGTTCGACTTCGATTTCGGTATCCAGGGTGTAGCTGCGATCGCCCCAGTCGATGGCCAGTTCTGGCCGTCGAGCAAGCCGACCCCGCTGGAAGACACCAGCTACTTCGTCATCCACGGCGGCTACGACAGCGATGTGTCCCTGTTCCTGGGCGACCGCCAGTACGTGCGTACCCAACCTGACATGGACCGGGGCCGTTTCAGCGCCTCGCTGTACCTGCACCACGCCAATCACGGCCAGTTCAACACCGTCTGGGGCGACAGCGATGTGGGCCCCGCCGCGCGCTTTGTACTCAACCGCGCGCCGTTGATCAGCGGCCCGGACCAGCGCCGCGCCGGCCTGCTTTATCTGACCGGTTTTGTGGAAACCGCCCTCGCCCGTCCCGACTCGATACCCGCATACTTCTGCGACCCGCGCGCGGCCGGGATCCTGCTGCCGGAGACGGTCTACATTGCCCGTTGCGACGACGGCCGGCGCACCGTTCTCGCCGACTTCGAGGAGCGCCTGGATGTCACCCAGTCCAATATCCCCGGGCTGACCCTGTCAGGCCACGACCTGGCGCTGTGGAAGGAAGATGACGTGGGTTTGCGCGGTAACACGAGCCGACGCCAGACCGGCGTGTTCCTCGGCTGGCATGCTGCCGATGACGACAACGAACGCCAGCCGACCTATGAACTCACACTCGACAGTGCCGCGCGAGCCCAATTGCAGCCCGACTCCGGCACCGTGTTGTGGTTCGATTTGGCCCAGGCCGACCAGTCACCGCCTGAGAAGGACGCAGAAAACGGCGAATCCAATGATGACGAAGGCAACAACGACAACAAGGACGCCAATGCCAGTGATGAAGACTCAGCCCTGCGTGATCCGATATGGGTGTCCATAGAGATTGTCGATAGCCACGGCAATCGATCAGTGCGCGAACTGGCCGACTATGCCACTCTCAATCCGCCGCTGCCGGTGCGCCATACCCGGCTGGCACCGATCAACCAGGAGCGCTACAGCTCACCCACCGAACCGCTACTGCAATCCGTGGCCATCCCCCTGCCCGACTTTGCTGCCGACGGTGTGGTCATCGAGGAACTGCAGACGGTGCGCCTGCGTTTTGATGATTCATCAGAAGGGGTGCTGATTATCGAGCGCATTGCCCTGGAGCGGGGTGCGCCGCGGCGCTCAGTCGCGTCGGGGCAATAGCGAGAAGGGCTTCGGCACAGGAGCCCTGGTGTGACTTTGGTGCCGGCTGACCATCAATCTCCGGCGCAGATCAGTGAAGCGGCAGACGCGATCCCAGTTCCGGCTTCGGAGTGCGCCGACAAACTCGGCAAGCCGTCAGGCAAGCCGATCATGAATTTCGACTAACCTGCTCGTCTCTTGGTGCTGGTTGCCGGTACGTGTCCAAGAACAGAAGTCAGATGCTCGACAATGGCGTAATCGACCCGGGTTACATCCATGCTTGGTCGTGAGCTGGCAAAAGGATGCCGCAGAGGGTTCAAGGCAAACGACAATACGACTTTGGTCTGGATGTAGCCGTCGACTTCCTCTTCCTCGTGAATGGCGATGACCATACGGTCTCTCAGCCAGCGATGCCGCGAAAACTCAATCCGGTCGTCCGTCCGGCTGACACACTGAAATCCTTCGGCGCCATGAAAGGTGCGGAGCGCTTCGACGACGTCTTCCCGCCGGTGCGGACAAAGACCAAATCTACCGTGTGGACCGATCATATGCACCTACCCTCTTAATTTTCATGCGGGGAGAATTAATCCGGATTTGTCCCCAAATACTTGTGAACATCTTCAAATGGTGTGTCCCAGTCCCACCAATCGTCGTCAAATACCAGTGCTCTAAGTAAACTCTCTATTCTGGTTTGCGGGTCTTGATATTCGAATTGGAATACTTTCTCTTCTCCGCGAAACAACTGGAAAACTATCCACTTGAAACCTTTGCGTAACATCTTCGATGAAAAACTTGTGTCCAGTACAAAACGCAGGGGGCCTTGCTGAAATATCATGCTGCCTTCGTACATATAGACTAGAAAGACCTTGCCATCATATTCCTCCCAATGAGCTTTTTCCCGCTCGGGATCCCACTGCCAATCATCGGGCTGCTTGAAGCGCTTGAGAATAGAACCATCAGATGGATCAATTTCCAATATGACGGTTTCTTTGCTGATTACATATCGGCTCAAATACATGCGCAGCCAAGGGTAAAAATAATCGTTTTATTGTCTGTGAGGAGCTGGTTGATGCATCCCGCCCGGCCCTCCCAAGTTGGGCCGAACTTCGGGAAAGATTAGCATATTCATGTTTGTGAGCGCCATGCTGCCCATCGCACCGGCTTTGCCGGCCGGTTACGAGATCACCGTGGTGGTCATTGTGTTTCAATCGCTCATTGAGCTGCTCGGCATGATCGCTTACCTGCGCTGGATGCCCAGTCGGCTGTTTGCCGATGAAGCGACGGCATGACTGCCGAAAACGTGCAGTCGTCTGCCCAGGCCAGTGAATCGAATATCAGGAATCCGTCGATCCTGTCCTTTTTTTCATCTCCGCAGCGATCGCGCGGCCGTCCTCATCCTGCGCCATGAGCTTGTCGATGATGTTGCGGTAGCTGGTCTCATCCTTCTCCTGGCTCAGTTTGAACACATGACGGATTTCGGTTACGTCGACCTCGAAGGCAACGATGGCCTTCATGAGTTTCTGCATGAGTTCCGGCGAGAGGTTGTTGAACACGGTTGGTGAACGGGAGTCGTCACCTTCGAAGTAGAGACTCGTCTTCTGCAGCATATCCTTCAGGCCGGCGTCATCCAGGAATCTGATGGTGCCCCGGGCATGCACGCTCATGTAGTTCCAGGTCGACGGCACGTTCGGGTCGCTGTACCAGCGTGCGCTGACATAGGTATGAGGGCCGGTAAAGACCGCGAGCACATTGGCGTTTTGTGTAAAGGCCTTGTGATGATCCGTGTTTTTCATGATGTGGCCGCTCAATACCATGCAGCCATCCCGCTCTTCCATGAACACGGGTACCTGGGTGGCCACGGGCATGCCTTGCGAATCGCAACCGGTCAGGAAGGCGAACGGATGCTTTTCCATAAAGGCCCTGACAGCCTGCTCGTCGGTGTCCTTGTAGTAGGGGAGATCGTACATGAATTGCTATTCCTTTGGCCCGTCAAGCTGCTCGTATGAAGTCCTGTCTGCGTGAGGGGGCGTCTAGAAGCTGGAGCCCGGTTGCTTCAGGAACTCGACTTCCTCGGGGGTGGATTTGCGGCCCAGGATGGCATTCCGGTGCGGGTAGCGTCCGAATCGGTCGATGATGACCTTGTGCTTGAGTTCAAAGTCATGCTGTTCGCCCGGCGCGTGATCGCGGAATAGCCGGTCGGCGTGTTGGTGGATGATCTTCGATTCGCTGTGCATGTAGGGCATGAGCAGGAAGGCGCGTTCGGTCTCGTCGAGTTCATCGAGTGCGCCCGCGGCAACGGCTTCCTGGGCCAGGGCCACGGCCATGGGGTCCGCCGCGAAGGCAAAGGGGGTGCCGCGGTGTATGTTGCGCGAGAACTGGTCGAGGACAATGATCTCGGCCAGGCGGCCGCTGGCCTGCTCGCGCCATTCAAACAGCTCGGCCTGGGAGGCCTGTTCCAGAAGGCGGCCGAAACGCCGGCGAATGGTTGCGTCGAAGTCCGTGTCGGTTTGCCACCACATGCGCGGTTCGATCTCTTCGAACCAGAACGCCAGTACATCGTCAGGTTTCATCATCGGGTTGCGGCTTAACCTTCCGATCCGGAATACATGGCAAACACTGCTGCCCGGGCTTTATTTGCGCGGATCGTCCTCGGGGTTGATGTACTCGATGCCCCAGGGGCCGGTGCCGTGAAGCTGGATGATGGTCTCGCCCTCGGCATAGCCGAACATGGGATCACCCGGTGGCATGATGGCGACACTGCCCACGGGCAGTGCATGGGTCTGCTCCTTGTCGAACTGCTTGCCATGTGCGAAATGCAGCGTGCCCTGCAGTACGGTGACGCGCTCGTAGGCCGGATGCACGTGCGGGAGAATCCGATAGCCGTCTTCCATTCTCAGGCGGAAGGTGAACGGCTCGGATTCGGAGATATCACCCTCGATAAAGGCGATCTCGGCGCCCTCGCCCATGGATCCCACTGGTCCCCAGCTCAACTCGTCAGGGGTCGTCATCATGTGGCCGTCGCCCCTGTACTGCTCGTCGGCAGCAACAGCACTCGTCAGGCTCATCAATAGCCCAAGGATGGAAGTAATTGCGAAAGTTTTGCGTGTCATATACCTATCCTCCGAATTTGCATGTACTGTCTACTTGCTCGGGTTTATGAGCCTAGCATCTATTGGCTCTGTGATCACAGCAGCGTGCGCCGGCATAACTTCCGAATCTGGTCAGGTGCCATCGGCTCGGCGAACAGGAAGCCCTGAACATAGCGACAGCCATTATCGATCAGCCAGTCGAGCTGGGCGCGCGTTTCAATGCCCTCACCGACCGTGTCGATACCGAAAGCATTGGCCATGCTGATGAT
>SKZJ01000210.1 GCA_007127425.1 Wenzhouxiangella sp. | reverse complement strand
GTCATCGAGCCCTTCCTGATCCAGGAGGGTTATCTCATGCGCACCGCACGCGGGCGCATGGCCACCGCCACCACCTGGCGCCATTTCGGGCTCAATCCGCCCGAGGGCTCAGTGGGCGATCTTTTTGCGGAAAACGGCACGACGGACGAATGACCGCCTTGTTCCGCTACCGCGTCTACTGGGAAGACACCGATGCCGGCGGCGTGGTCTACCATGCCCGCTACCTGGCCTTTTTCGAGCGTGCGCGCTCCGACTGGTTGCTCGAGCTCGGTTTTCCGCAGGTTGACCTTCGCGACGGCGACAACCGTCTCTTTGCCGTCAGCCGCATGGATATCGAGTTTCTCAAGCCCGCGCGGCTGGAGGATGAACTCGAGGTCACGGTTGACGTCGAACAGTTTCGTGCCGCGACCGTGGTGTTCGGCCAGCGCATGTTCCGCGGCGACGGCCAGTTACTGGCTCGCGCCTCGGTAAGGGCGGCCTGCCTGGCCGCCGACAGTTTTCGTCCGGCGCGCATGCCTGCGCGCCTGCAACAAGCCATCAAGAACCTGACAACGGAATGACTCAATGAACGGTGAATTGCAAGTCTGGGACCTGGTCATGGATGCCGGCCTGCTGGTACAAGGCGTCATGGCCCTGCTACTGCTGGCCTCGGTTGCTTCGTGGATGGTGATTTTCCAGAAGCGCCAGATGCTCGCCCGCGCGGAGTCCCGTGCGCGCAAGTTCGAGGAGAACTTCTGGTCGGGCGCCGACCTGACCAAGCTCTACGACAAGGTCGCCGGCGACCGCGCCGGGCGCGAGGGCCTGGAAGGCATCTTCGAGTCCGGTTTCCGTGAATTTACCCGCCTGCGCGAGGAGAAACGCCTCGCCGCTGAAGCGCTGACCACGGGAGCCCAGCGCGCGATGCGAGTGACGCTGACGCGCGAGATGGATCGACTTGAGCACCGCCTCAGTTTCCTGGCCACCGTCGGTTCGGTCAGCCCCTACGTCGGTCTGTTCGGTACTGTCTGGGGCATCATGAACTCCTTCCGCGGCCTGGCCGGGGCGCACCAGGCCACCATCGCCATGGTCGCACCCGGCATTTCCGAAGCCCTGATTGCCACGGCCATGGGCCTGTTCGCCGCCATTCCGGCGGTGATCGCGTACAACAAGTTCTCCAACCAGGTCGAGCGGCTGGAAGTGCGCTACGACAACTTCAAGGAAGAGTTTGCCAATATTCTCAATCGCCAGGCCCGCCGCCTCGAGGAGCGGGGCGCGGTATGAGCGACCAGCCCTACATTCGGCGCCGCCGCCGGCCGATGGCGGACATCAACGTCGTGCCCTATATCGACGTGATGCTGGTGCTGCTTGTGATCTTCATGATCACCGCGCCGTTGATGAACCTGGGTGTGGAGGTCGAGTTGCCCACCGGCCAGGCCGAACCGCTCAGCGACCAGGGCGATCCGTTGTTGGTCTCGGTGACGCGCGAGGGCGACCTGTACCTGGATACCGGCGATTCCCCGCAATTGGTCGATGGTGAGACCCTGGTCGAGATCGTGGGTGCGATCGCGCAACGCAATCCGGACGTGCAGGTGACCGTCAGCGGTGATCGCGACGTCGCTTACCAGCACATCTACGGTGCCATGGTGCTGCTGCAGCGCGCCGGTGTGCCCGCCGTCGGCCTGATCGGCGACCCCGAAGACAACTGAGTGACGCTCGCGGCACTTCGACTCCCGAGGCGACCCGGACCAGCAGCATGATGACCCGATTGATTAGCCCGGAACGCAAACAGGCGATCAAGGACCAGCTCAGCGCGCTGGGCCTGGCGCTGGCCGTGCACGCCGGCTTCGCGCTGCTGTTCCTGGCCGGCACCTGGAACTGGCAGCCGTTCGAGCAGCAAACGCCGCCGGTGCGGGTGACCCTGGTCGACATGGGGCCGGTGGTCGAGCAGCGCCGGCAGGAAGAGGAGGCCGAGCGTCGCCGCGAGGAACAGGCCGAGCAGGAGCGCCAGGCCGAACAGCAGCAACAGCGCGAGGAAGAAGAACGTCGCCGCCAGCAGCAACTGGAGGAACAGCGCCGGGAAGAAGAGGAGCGTCGGGCACAGGAGCTGGAACAGCAGCGTCGCGAAGAGGAGCAGCGCCGTCAGCAGGAAGCCGAGCGTCAGCGCCAGGAAGAGGAACAGCGCCGCCAGGAGGAAGAGCGTCGTCGCCAGGAAGAGGACCGCCGCCGCGCCGAGGAAGAACGCCGTCGCGCCGAGGAAGCGCGTGAGCGTGAACTCGAGGATCTCCGGCGTCAGCGCGAGGAGGCCCAGCGACGGCGCGAGGAAGAGGAGCGCCGCATGGCCGAGATTGCCGAACGCCGGGCCGCCGAGGAGGCGGAACGACAGGCACAGGAAGAGGCTGATCGCTTGCGCCTGGCCGAGGAGCAGGCGGCCGAGGATGCCCGCCGCGCCACCCTGCGTGAGGAATACGAGGCCACCATTCGCGAGCTGGTGCGGCGCAACTGGAACCGCCCGCCCACCACCCGCCCCGGTGTAAGCTGCGACGTCAAGGTGGTGCAGATCCCGGGCGGGGAGATTATTGACGCCACTATTGTCTCACCCTGCAATGCCGATGACGCGACCCGGCGTTCCATCATCTCCGCGGTGATGCGCGTCGGTGCATTCCCCTATCGAGGTTACGAGAATGTCTTTGCCAGAGAAATCGTTTTCACGTTCCGTTATGACGGGTAGAAGCCCATTGATGGCAGTCTTGCTGGTGGCCCTGCTGCTGCCGGCGCTGGCCAGTGCCCAGTTGCGCATCGAGATCGTCGACGGGGTCGAGGGGGCGATGCCGATCGCGGTCGCGCCGTTTGCCTGGGATTCGGACATGCCCGAGCCGGCGACCAGTGTGTCGGAGATCATCAGCGCCAACCTGCACCGGTCCGGCCTGTTCGATCCCATGGACGAAGCACAGATGATCGATCGACCGACCCGGCCACCCGAGGTGGGCTTCGGTACCTGGCGCCTGCTCAAGGTCGACCACCTGGTCATCGGCCGCGTTACCGATGCCCCGGATGGTGTCGGTTACGAGATCGAGTACCACCTGCTTGATGTGCATACGGGCCGCATCCTGCTTTCGCAGGCCCTGCCCGTGGGCCCCGGTGACCTGCGCTTTGGCGCCCACCGCGTGACCGATGCGGTCTACGAGCGCCTGATCGGTGTCCCCGGCGCCTTTGCCACGCGCATTGCCTACGTGGTCGTGACCGACCAGGACGGGGACGATGAGCTGTTTGAACTGGTGGTCGCCGACGCCGACGGCCACAACCCGCAGACCATCGTGCGCAATACCCAGCCCATCCTGTCGCCGTCCTGGTCGCCGGACGGTCGCAAGCTGGCCTACGTCTCGTTCGCCACCGGTCGTTCGAATGTCATCGTGCAGGATCTCTACACCGGTCAGAATCGCAATGTCAGCTCCGACCGTGGCATCAACGGGGCCCCCGCCTTCTCGCCCGACGGCCGCAAGCTGGCCGTCAGCCTGTCGCGCGGCGGTAGCCCCGACATCTGGGTGATCGACCTGGAAAACGACCGCCGGGAACAGCTGACCCAGCACTGGACGATTGCCACCGAGCCGGCCTGGGCGCCGGAAAGCGGACGGATCTTCTTTACCTCCGACCGGGCCGGGCGGCCACAGATCTATTCGATGCGATCCGACGGCAGCGATGTGCAGCGCGAAACCCGCGAAGGGCGCTACAACGCACGGCCTTCCTTCGGCCTGGATGACCGCCACCTGGCCGTGGTCTGGAGCGACGGCGACAACGATTTCCGCATTGCAATCCATGATCGCGAAACGGATCGTTTACGTGTATTATCTGATGGCCGGCTTGACGAGTCGCCGAGCTTTGCGCCCAACGGCAGCATGGTGCTGTACGCCACCCGGCAAAATGGACGGGGCGTGCTTGCAGCCGTGTCTGCCGACGGCCGGGTTCGGCAGCGGCTTGTTCTGAGTGAGGGCGACGTCAGAGAGCCGGCCTGGTCGCCAATCATTCGATAAGAAATTATTCGAAAACAACCCACTTGCCCCAAAAACATAAGTACCTGCAATTTCAGGAGTTAGCATGAAGACTGCACTTCGTTTTACGGCCCTCGTGATGCTGGCCGCCATTCTGGCCGCCTGCGCACGCGAAGTCGTGGAAGAACCGGCTCCGCCGGAGCCCCCCCCGCCGTCCGAGCCGGCGCCGGTTGAAACCGATCGTGTCAATCCGCGCGATTACACCGATGCCCGTAACCTGGACAATCCCGACAGCCTGCTCAGCCAGCGCGTGATCTACTTCGAATTCGATCGTTCCAACGTGCGTTCGCAATTCCGACCGATCGTGGAAGCGCATGCCGAGTACCTGCGTGCCAACCCCAGTGCCCGCGTGATTCTTGAAGGTCACACCGACGAACGCGGCTCGCGTGAGTACAACCTCGGCCTGGGCGAGCGTCGCGGCAATGCCGTCGACGAACTGCTGCGTGCCGGCGGTGTGCCGTCGCGCCAGATCGAAGTGGTCAGCTACGGCGAAGAGCGCCCGGTCTGTCGTGACAGCAACGAGGACTGCTGGCAGCGCAATCGTCGTACGGAGATCGTCTACACGGCCCGCTGATGATTGCCCGCAAGCACAAAGGCATGATGAAAGTCCTGGTGGCGGCCGGCCTGTTGTCGGCCGCCCCCATGACCGTGCATGCCGACGAATCCATGCGCATGGTCTATCAGGTTCAGGATCTGCTTGAAGAGGTGCGAGAGCTGCGCGGCATGGTTGAAGCGCAGCAGCAGGAGATCGAGAATCTGCGCCGCCGCCAGCGCGACCAGTACCTCGATCTCGATGAGCGACTGCAGCAGTTGGGCCGATCCGGCGCCGCCCGAACCACTCCTCCCGTCGAAGATGTGGCCCCGATCGAGCGAAGGCCGGAACAGGTTCCGGACGAAATGCCTGAAGAAGCGCCGCGGGTAGCCGATGCGCCTGAAGTGCGGGCCCCGATCGATGCGGAGAAGGAAGTCACGCCTTTGGCCCGATCGCGAACGGCCGGACCGCGTGACCTGGGTACGCCCACCGAGGAAGAGCAGGCCGCCTACGACCGCGCCTTCCGGGCGTTGCGCGAAACCCGTTATGCCGATGCTGCCGAAGGGTTTTCAAGATTTCTCGATGAGCATCCCGAGTCGACCTATTCGCCGAATGCTCTGTATTGGTTGGCCGAGACCTACTACGTCACGCGCGATTTCGAGACGGCGCTGAGCTTTTTCAAGCAATTGCTCGACCAGTATCCCGGCAGCAACAAGGAAGGCGACGCCCTGCTCAAGATCGGCTTCAGCCACTACGAACTCCAGCAATGGAGCGAGGCCCGTGCCGCCCTGGAGCAGGTCCGCAGCCAGCATTCCGGCACCACGCTGGCACGCCTGGCCGAAACCCGCCTGCGTGACATGCGGATGGCCGGACACTACTGAACAGCCCTGTGGGCTGAAATTCGAAATTCGAAGCACCAAATTTCAAACAGAGGCCAGTTCCGGGGTGAGAGCCCCGAAAACCAGCGGGTTTCGATGATCGAAGCGGGTGTGAGTCATTGACTTATTGCGCCCGTTTCGTATTTTGGAGCTTCGGATTTGTTTCGGATTTCGTATTTCGTATTTCGAGTTTGAGACGCCATCATGGCCACCACACCTAAATTAGCCGCCAACGGTTCCTGCGAGACGGAATCAACCCCGATGCGTCTCAAGATCACCGAAATCTTCACCTCCATCCAGGGCGAATCCGACCTGGTGGGGTGGCCCACCGTGTTTGTTCGTCTGACCGGGTGTCCGCTGCGTTGTGTGTGGTGTGACACACCGTATTCCTTTCATGGCGGCGAGTGGAAAACGTTCGACGAGATTCTGGCCGCGGTCGCCGATTCCGGTTGCCGGCATGTCTGCGTGACCGGCGGCGAGCCGCTCTCGCAGAAACGCTGCATTCCTTTGCTCGAGAAACTGTGTAATGCCGGCTATATAGTCTCGCTGGAAACCAGTGGCGCGGTACCGGTCGACCAGGTCGACGAACGAGTCATCAAGGTGGTCGATTTCAAGGCGCCGGGCTCCGGTGAGGTTGAGCGCAATCTCTGGAGCATCCTCGAACACCTCCAGCCCCACGACCAGGTCAAGTTCGTGCTGGCCGACCGCACCGATTTC
>SKZJ01000062.1 GCA_007127425.1 Wenzhouxiangella sp. | reverse complement strand
TTGTCGGCATCGAGGATGGCAACCAGCGAGACTTCCGGCATGTCCAGCCCTTCCCTGAGCAGGTTGATGCCGACCAGTACGTCGAAGGCACCCAGCCTCAGGTCGCGGATAATCTCGACGCGCTCGACGGTGTCGATGTCGGAGTGCAGGTAGCGCACCCTGACATCGTGCTCGGCCAGGTACTCGGTCAGGTTCTCGGCCATGCGCTTGGTCAGGGTGGTGACCAGTACGCGGTCGCCCAGTGCCACGCGCTTGCCGATCTCGGAGAGCAGGTCGTCGACCTGGCTGCCGACCGGTCGGACCTCGACTTCCGGGTCGACCAGCCCGGTCGGGCGGACGACCTGTTCAGCCACGACCTGCGAATGATCGAACTCCCACGGCCTGGGGGTGGCCGAGACCAGGACCATCTGTGGTGCGCGTTCCTCGAACTCCTCGAACTTCAACGGCCGGTTGTCCAAAGCCGATGGCAGGCGGAAGCCGTAGTCGACCAGCGTTTCCTTCCTGGCCCGATCGCCGCGGTACATGCCGCCAATCTGCGGGATGGTGACGTGCGACTCGTCGACGATGAGCATGGCATCGCGGGGCAGGTAGTCGAACAGGGTCGGCGGCGGGTCGCCGGCCTGGCGACCGGTCAGGTGCCGGGAGTAGTTCTCGATGCCCTGGCAGTAGCCCAGTTCCAGCATCATCTCGATGTCGAACTGGGTGCGCTGTCCGAGACGTTGCGCCTCGAGCAGCTTGCCGGCACTTTCGAGCTGTTCCAGCCGTTCCTTGAGTTCGGCCTTGATCGCCTCGACCGCGTCGAGCACGACCTGGCGCGGTGTGACGTAATGGGTCTTGGGAAAGATGGTCAGCTCGTCGACCCGCTCGTGCATCTCGCCGGTGAGCGGATCGAAGTAGCTGATGCGCTCGATCTCATCGTCGAACAGCTCCACGCGCACCGCTTCAACCTCGGAGTCGCCGGGAAAGATGTCGATCACCTCGCCGCGCACGCGGTAGGTGCCGCGGCGGAGCTCGAAATCGTTGCGGGCATACTGCATCTCGGCCAGGCGCCGGAGAATCTCGCGCTGGCTGAGCATCTCGCCCACCTGCAGCGACAGTGTCATTTTCAGAAAGGAACTCGGATCGCCCAGGCCGTAGATCGACGACACCGTCGCCACGATCAGCGCATCGGGACGTTCCAGCAGCGCCTTGGTCGCCGACAGGCGCATCTGCTCGATATGCTCATTGATCGAGGCATCCTTCTCGATGAAGGTATCGGACGAGGGCACGTAGGCCTCGGGCTGGTAGTAGTCGTAGTAGCTGACGAAATACTCGACCGCGTTGTCGGGGAAAAAGGCCTTGAATTCGCCGTAGAGCTGGGCGGCCAGGGTCTTGTTCGGCGCCATCACCAGGGCCGGGCGCTGCACGCGCTCGATCACGTTGGCCATGGTGAAGGTCTTGCCCGACCCCGTCACGCCCAGCAATGTCTGGTGAGAGTGCCCGGCCGACAGCCCTTCTACCAGCTTGCCGATGGCTTCCGGCTGGTCGCCGGCCGGCTCGTAGCTCGAAGCCATGCGGAAGCGTTTACCCATAGTCTGACTACATCCTGTTGGCAACCAACCTATAATTATAGGGGCCGAGCGACCGCTGCCCGTGCAGATCGCTCGTCCGTCACTCACCAACAGTAGGGAGAAGCACCGTGTCCAACCGCTTCGCAGCGCGCGTCGCCCAGGTCAAGCCATCCGCCACCATCGCCATGTCCGCCAAGGCCGCCGAACTCAAGGCCGCCGGCAAGGACGTCATCTCGCTGAGCATGGGGGAGCCGGATTTCGATACGCCAAAGCACATCCGCAAGGCCGCCATCGACGCCATCGAATCGGGCCAGACGCGCTACACCCCGGTCGACGGCACCCCGGATCTCAAGCAGGCCATCATCTCCAAATTCCAGCGCGACAACGAGCTCTCCTATGAGCCCGATCAGGTCCTGGTGTCGACCGGCGCCAAGCAGAGTCTGTACAACCTGATGCAGGCGCTGATCGGCGAGGACGATGAGGTGCTGATTCCGGCCCCCTACTGGGTGTCCTATCCCGACATGGTGCGCCTGGCCGGCGGCGACCCGGTCATTCTCAACACCTCGCAGAAGAGCGACTTCCTGATCACGCCGTCACAGCTGGAAGCCTCGATCAACGACCAGACCCGCATGCTGATTCTCAACTCGCCGAGCAATCCGTCGGGGCGCGCCTATACCCGCAAGCTCTTCGCCGAGCTCGGCGAGGTGCTGTTGGAGCACCCGCGTATCGTGATCTGCGTCGACGACATCTACGAGCACATCTGGTGGGCCGACGAGCCATTCTCGACCCTGGCCCAGGCCGTTCCGGGCCTGAAAGACCGGACCATCACCGTCAACGGTGTCTCCAAGGCCTACGCCATGACCGGATGGCGGATCGGCTATGCCGCCGGCCCGGCCGAAATCATCAAGGAAATGCGCAAGATCCAGGGCCAAAGCACTTCCAACCCCTGCTCGATCAGCCAGGCGGCCGCCACGGCCGCACTCAACGGCGATCAGGCCTGCGTGGGTGAAATGTGCCAGGCATTCCGTGAGCGCCATGACTGGTTGGTGCCGGCCCTCAACGAGCTGCCCGGGGTCGCCTGCAGTCCGGGCGAGGGATCGTTCTACGCCTTCGCCGATTTCAGCGGCGCCATCGAGAAACTGGGCCTGAAGGACGACCTGGAACTGGCCGAACTGCTGCTGGAAAAAGCGCTGGTCGCCAGCGTGCCGGGCACGGCATTCGGCACCCCGGGACATCTCAGGCTGTCGTTCGCCTGTGCCCAGGACACGCTGGAACAAGCCGTCGAGCGCATCTCGAAAGTGCTGTAGCGGCACTGCTGCCGGCAGGACGACTGACATCCCGATACGTCGTTTTCCTACACGCTGTATCTGAGATCTCCGCTTCTGCCGCGGCATCAGTCTCAGGAAAATCTCTCCCCGGTCACCACAACCGGGGAGAGCCCATATGCTGTCATGCCAGAGAGGACTGACGCTGATCGAGCTGATGATCGCGCTGGCCGTGGCCGCTGTCATCCTGACATCCGCGGTGCCGGCCTTTGGTCGCTTCATGCAGGAAAACCGCATCACGGCCACCACCAATCACCTCATCTCTCACCTGCAGTACGCCCGCCACGAAGCGGTTTTCCGTAACGCCTATGTCGCCGCCTGCCCCAGCACCGACGGCGATCAATGTACCGGCGGCAATCGCTGGGATGAAGGCTGGATCGTCTACGTGGACCATTCCAACAACGGGCAGCCGGACCGTCCCGACGACGTCCTGCGCGTGGTCGGTGCCGACGAGCGCACGGTGATGCACAGCGCCGGACGCTTTCGGGTCCGTTTCCAGGGCCACGGCGGCGCCTACGGCACCAATCTCACCATCCGCGTTTGCGATGCCAGCGGCCAGGCCAGCCCGCGGGCGGTCATCGTTTCCAACCCGGGACGGATCCGCTCGACCCGGGATGTGGATGTGGGGGAGTGTGAAGCGTAGATCTCTTGCAGAACAAGAACCAAAAGGCGTATGATTGAAACACTTGTTTGAATCAGGTGTTTCAATTGAGCGTTTCAACGCGCGACCGCATTCTCGATACCGCTGAACGGCTGTTTGCCGAGCAGGGATTTCATGTCGCCACGCTCAGGCAGATCACCCAGGAAGCCGCGGTCAACCTGGCTGCGGTCAATTACCACTTCGGCTCCAAGCAGGCGCTGATGCGCGCCATCTTCAAGCGCCGGCTCGACGCGCTCAATACCGCGCGCATGGAACGGCTGGACGCCGCACTGCGGATCGATCCGCCCGAACTCGAGGATGTACTCGATGCCTTCGTGCAGCCGGCGCTGGCGTTCACCCGCGGTGGCGATGCGGAGGGCCAGCGCTTCATGCAGCTCTTGCTGCGCGCCTTCGCCGACCGCGACACCGACCTGCACCAGGCCATGCGACTGGAATATGCGCATGTCATGCGGCGTTTTGCCGATGCCATCGGCCACGCCCTGCCCGATGCCGATCCCGAACGACTCCGGCAACAGCTGGATTTCATTGTCGGGGCGCTGACCCTGACGATGGCAGAATCTGCACTCAAGGACACCCGCATCATTGCCGGCGAACTGGTTCGGTTCGCCGCCGCCGGGCTGCGTGCCCCCATCCCCACGGATGCCGAGCAGGAAGCCCGTTTCTCACTGGAGGCTAGATCATGACGCTTTCTATTATTCTTCTGCTGATACTGGCCCTGGCCGTGCTGGCCTGGTTCCGCGCCCCGGGTTGGCTCGCCGCACTGATCGCCGTCGGTGCCCTGGTCGCTGCGATCACCACGCCGGCCGGCTGGCCGGCGGTCGTGGTCAGTGCGGTCGCCACGCTGGTGCTGGTACCGCTGGGCCTGCCGCCCCTTCGAAGGGCCCTGATTTCCAATCGCCTGTTCGGCTGGTTCAAGTCGGTACTGCCGCCGATGTCGGCCACCGAGCGTGAGGCGCTGGATGCCGGCACCGTGTGGTGGGACGCGGAACTGTTTTCCGGGCGCCCGCGCTGGAAGACGCTGTTCGACATGAAGAAGCCTGCCTTGAGCGAGCGCGAGCAGACCTTCCTCGACAACGAGGTCGAGGAACTGTGCGCGATGATCGACGACTGGCAGGTCAACCACGAACTCAACGACCTGCCGCCGGAAGTCTGGCAGTTCATTCGCGGCAAGAAATTCCTGAGCATGATCATCCCGCAAGCTTACGGCGGGCTGGAGTTTTCCGCCCAGGGCAACGGCGCGGTGGTGACCAAGATCGCCAGCCGCAGCCTGTCGGCGGCGGTCACCGTAATGGTGCCCAACTCGCTCGGGCCCGGTGAACTCTTGATGCACTTCGGCACCGACGAGCAGAAGGACCACTACCTGCCACGCCTGGCCTCTGGCGAGGAGATTCCCTGCTTTGCGCTGACCGCACCGCTGGCCGGCTCGGATGCCGCCTCCATGCCCGACGAGGGCATCGTCTGCAAGGGCACCTACAACGGCGAGGAAGTGCTGGGCATGAAAGTGACCTGGGACAAGCGCTATATCACGCTGGCCCCGGTCGCCACGGTACTCGGCCTGGCCTTCAAGGCGCGCGACCCGGACGGGCTGCTCGGCGGCAAGGAACACCTGGGCATCACCTGTGCGCTGATCCCGACTGACACGCCCGGTGTGGAACTTGGCAACCGCCACCGCCCCGGCGGTGCCACCTTCATGAACGGCCCGACCCGCGGCAATGATGTGTTCATTCCGCTGGACTGGGTGATCGGTGGACAAGAGCGCGTCGGCCAGGGTTGGCGCATGCTGATGCACTGCCTGGCGGCCGGCCGCGCGATCTCGCTGCCGGCCCAGAGCGTGGCCAACGGCAAGCTGACCAGCATGATCACGGGGGCCTATGCCCGCGTGCGCTACCAGTTCAAGCAGCCAATCGGCCATTTCGAGGGGATCGAGGAGCCGCTGGCCCGCATCGGCGGCGAGACCTACCGCATGGAGGCCGCGCACAAGATCACCCTGAGCGCGCTGGACAACGGTGAAAAACCGGTCGTGCTGTCGGCCATCCTCAAGGCCTATCTCACCGAGGCCAACCGGCGCGTGCTCAACGACGCCATGGACGTGCACGGCGGCAAGGCCGTGGTCGAAGGGCCCGGCAACTACCTGGCCATTCCCTTCCAGTCCATTCCGGTCGCCATCACCGTGGAAGGCGCCAATATCCTGACCCGTTCGATGATCGTGTTCGGCCAGGGCGCCATTCGCTGCCACCCTTACCTGCTCAAGGAGATGGAAGCGGCCGCCGACGACAATGCCGGCGCCTTCGACCGCGCGCTGTGGGCGCATGTCGGCTTCCTGATCTCCAACTTCCTGCGCGCGCCCATACTGGGCCTGACCGGCGGCCTTTTGAGCCCCAGCCCGGTATCGGGTACGACGGCGCCCTACTACCGCCGCATCAACCGCCTCAGCGCCGCCTTCACACTGATTGCCGATTTGTGCCTGCTGATCCTGGGCGGCAAGTTCAAGTTCAAGGAGAAACTCTCCGGCCGCCTGGCCGATGCGCTGGCCCACCTCTACATGGCCTCGGCCGCACTTCGACGCTACGAGGACGACGGTCGGCCCGAGGAAGACCTGCCGGTGATGCGCTGGGCGGTCGAAGACAG
>SKZJ01000136.1 GCA_007127425.1 Wenzhouxiangella sp. | reverse complement strand
TTGCGTGAACACGGCCAACGGGCACCCGAGGTGGACTTCGGGTTCGAGCGACTGGAAAACGTGTTGCGATTCAGTCGCTATGAGCCGGCTGTTTCCGAACCGACGGAAGAGCAATGAAGTAAACGGCGATCAGCATGACCTGGGCAACCGCCGGCCAGCGCGCAGCGGGGTTGGCCCAGGCCTCCATCACGGCCAGGCAGAAGTAAAGCAGCAACAGGCAGCCCGCGATCACCAGGCTGCGCGGCCGCAGTCTCCATGTGCCCGGCAGTACGAGCAGCAGCGGCAGCATGGTGAGGGTGAGAACCAGCCACGGCGACACCACGGTGGGCGGATTGATCCAGCCGAACCAGATGGGCTGGATGAGCAGGAGGCCCACGAGCGCGATACGGCACCACCACAGGGGGATCATGGTCGGCCCTTCAGGCTGAGCGCCGTCTCGGCCACTCTTCGACCCAGCACCCGGCACAGGCGGCGTTCGGTATCGTCCAGGGGGCGGTCCGCGTCCTGGCCGGCCACGTGGCTGGCGCCGTACGGCGTGCCGCCGCTGGTCGTGGTCGTCAATTCCGGTTCGGTATAAGGCAGGCCGACCAGGATCATGCCGTGGTGCAGCAGCGGGATCATCATGCTCAGCAGGGTGGCTTCCTGACCACCGTGCAGCGTGGCCGTCGAGGTGAACACTCCGGCCGGCTTGCCGGCCAGTGTGCCGGAAAACCATTCCGAGCCGGTGCCGTCGAGGAAATGCTTGAGGGCGGCGGCCATGTTGCCGAAGCGGGTCGGACTGCCCAGCAAAAGGCCGGCACATTCGTCCAGGTCACGGCGTTCGACCAGGGCCGGGCCATGGGTGTCGATCTCGCGTGCCTGTGGATCAACAGCAGAAGTCACCGGTGGCACAGTCCGCAACCGGGCCTGGCAGCCGTCGACGCTTTCAACGCCGCGGGCGACCTCGCGTGCCATGGTCAGCGTGTTGCCATGGGTGGAGTGAAACAGCACCAGGATATCGATCATGGGAGGATGTCGAGCACGGCTTCGGGCGGTCGGCCGATTCGTGCCCGGTCACCGGCAATGACGATGGGGCGCTGGATCACGCGCGGGTGGTCACACATGGCCTGAATCAGGGCCTGGTCGTCCAGGGACTCTTCGGCCAGATCGTTGTCCTTGTACTCGACCTCGCCGGTCCGCATGAGCTGGCGTGGGCTCAGTTCGAGTTGATCAATGATACGCTTGAGTTCGGATGGTGCCGGCGGTGTCTTGAGGTACTCGACGATGTCCGGTTCGATACCGTGCTCGCGCAGCAGCGCCAGCGTCTGGCGGCTCTTGGAGCAGCGCGGATTGTGATAGATGGTGACGGTCATGGCTGACGAGAAATCCACATCGGGAAAACAGACTAGCGTAAAGGCTTCGCCGGCGCTGTCAACGACTGATCCGCCCGGCGTGATCGAGGCGCTGCTCGATCCGCTCTGGCTCAAGACCTTCGGCCGGCATTTGATCCAGCACTTCCGCGAGGATCGCAGCTTCGAATCCGCGGCTGCCCTGAGCTATACCAGCCTGCTGGCGCTGGTGCCGTTGATGACGGTGATGCTCGGCGTGATTTCCGGATTTCCTGTATTCGATCACGTCGCTGAAGAACTCGAGACCTATATCTTCACCAATTTCGTCCCGGCGGCCGGTGACGTGATCCGCGAACACCTCAACGAGTTCGTGGACAGAACGACCGGGCTGACCGGAGCGGGCACGGTGTTCCTGATCGCTACCGCCATCCTTTTGATGTCGACCATCGAGCGCAGCCTCAACCGAATCTGGCGGGTCAAGGCGTCGCGCGGGCCGACCAACCGCCTGATGATCTACTGGGCGGTACTGACCCTGGGGCCGTTGCTGATGGGTGCCAGCCTGGCGCTGACTTCCTACCTGGCCGCCAGCTCTGCGCTGGCGCCGCACCTCGTGCGCGGTGTCGTCCAGGAGGTCTTCTTTTATCTGATGCCCTTCGGCGTTGTGCTGGTGGCTTTCACACTGATCTTCATCCTCGTGCCCAATCGACGCGTGCTGTGGCGCCATGCCCTGTTCGGGGCGCTGTTGTCGGCCATTCTGTTCGAGCTCGCCAAGGGCGGATTCGTCTGGTATGTCACCAACTTTCCGACCTACGAGCGTCTCTATGGCGCCCTGGCGACTATTCCACTGTTCCTGATCTGGATCTATCTTTCCTGGGTGGTGATATTGCTTGGCGCCAGTGTGGCCGCGGCACTGACGACCTTCAAGTACCGCAAGGCCGGATGGCGCTGGAATCCGCGGCATGAATTCGTGTTGGCCGTGCGCCTGCTCGGACACCTTTGGCAGGCACAACGGCGCGGTCGCTCGTTATCGGTCGGTGATCTGCTCAGTCGGGAACCGGCGGCCACGGATCTGCAGCTCAACCGCATCCTCGGACACTTCCATACTGCCGGATTCATCCACGCCGACGACTTCGGTGACTGGATGTTGTCGGCCGATCTCGACGAGGTCACGCTGGAGGAACTCTATCGCGCCGGATCGTTCATAATGCCTGTCGGCGAACTGGCCGATCTGCCGATGGAAAGCCATTGGGACCGGGCCCTGATCGAGACGCTCAGGCCGGTGGATGAAGCCAGCCGGCCGATGCTCGACTGTTCGGTCAAGTCGATTCTCAAGTTCAACACGGGTCGGAGATCATGAAAAGACTGATGCTGCTGATGGTGCTGTTGCTGGCGACCCTGCCGGTTGCGGCTGAAATCGATTTTGAGTTGCCGGCGCTGGACGGCAGTGCTCACCAGCTGTCCGACTACCGCGGCGACTGGGTGGTGGTCAATTACTGGGCCACCTGGTGTGCGCCCTGCCGCAAGGAAATTCCCGACCTGTCCGAGCTGCACGACCGACGCGACGACATCGTCGTGCTAGGACTGGCTTTCGAGGACACCGAGGTCGAGGTGTTCGAGCGCTTTCTGGTGGATTACCCGGCCAGCTATCCCATCCTGTTGGTCGACGTCTACGACCCACCTGCCGATCTCGGTGCGCCGCGCGCCCTGCCGACCACATTCCTGGTCGATGCCGGCGGTGCACTGGTACACACCTGGCTGGGCCCAGTCACCGGCCAGATGATTACCGACTGGATCGAGGACCATGGCTGATACCGAGACCCGGTGCTGGCTGATCTCCGGGCGCGTCCAGGGCGTCTTCTTTCGCGAGTCGACCCGCCGCGAGGCCGAGCCGCGCGGTATCGTCGGCCATGCCGTCAACCTGCCCGACGGGCGCGTGGAAGTGCTGGGCCGTGGTCGTGCGGATGCCCTGGACGAACTGGAGCGCTGGCTCCATGAGGGGCCGCCGATGGCGAAAGTCGATGAGGTGCAAACGGCATCCGTCGATCAGCAAGAGATCGAGTCGGGTCGTTTTCGTACCGGCTGAAGGGGAAATTCCAAGCACCGCTCCAGGTCTGAGGCGCTAAACGGGAAACGAGAAACGTAAAACGGGGGCTAGACCCGGAGTGTGGTGGCCAATGGCAATGGTTCCAGCAGTTGGACACCGCCGTGAAGAAGCCGGCACGGAAATGCCCCCATTTCACGTTTCACGTTCTACGTTTCCACCTCCCAAAAAAAAGCCGGCGGATGTCGACCATCCGCCGGCCTGCCTTGTCCCGATGTCCCTATCGGGTCAGTGCACGAGGCGCAGTGCGCGCTCTCGATCTTCGAGCAGGTACATCCGGCCCTGGTCGAGCAGTTGCAGGTTGCGCAGCTCGAACGGGGCGCTCAGTCCGCTGGCATGAATCGTGTCGGCGTCCAGCGCCACTTCGATCTGGCCCTGGCCGGCTTCAAGCACGGCGGCCGACTGCGTGAATGCGAGCGGCTCCAGCTCACCACGGGCGTTGGTGCCCAGTATTTCGGCGTTGACCTGGTAGCGACCGGCGACAGCCGCCTCTATGCCCAGGACCAGATCCAGACCCGATGATGAGCCACGCCGGACCTGTTCATTGAGTCGGGCAATGGGCGGGGCGATGCTGAATGCCAGGGTCAGGTCGCGGCGGATGGTCTGGCCGCGGTGTTCGCTCTCGACATAGACATGGGCCTCGTACAGTCCCGGGGCAGGGCGATCCATGCGCGCCAGCGGTGCGGAATCCAGTGCCAACTGGTTGCCCCGGCCGCGAGCAATCGGCCAGGTCTGACTGGCATCGGGGCTGGCAACAACTGCCTGAACCGAGCGTGGCTCGATGGTCTGGCGACCGTCGCCGAGATCGAAGTCGAAGTCCAGTGCCTGACCGGCCAGGAAGTTGTGGCGCGGCAGGGCGAGCCTGGCGGTCCACGGGCTATCGGGTTCATGCACGTTGACGACCAGTGACAAGTCGGCCTGGAGGTCGGCGTGCGCCACTCGCAGGGTGCCGGCGCCGATGCGGTCGTTCACGCGGAAGGCCAGGGTGTCCTCGGGTACCGGCATACCTTCGCGTCGCATGTCCCGGCCCCTGCTGACCTCGTCACGGTTGAATCGGGCATGCACCGGTCGGCCGTTGAACTCCAGCCTGAGTTGTTCGGGATCGAGTCGCAGTTCCGTTCCGCTGTCGAGTGCCGAGATGCGAATCACGGCCCCGGGTGCGGTCAACGGCAGATCCACGCCGCGCGCCAGTTCCCGGCCGGTGACATCAAGCCAGTATTGCTTGCTCTCGACTGCCGGTGTCGCCATGGTCTCGGTCGGTCCGCCGGCTGGCGTGCGGCCGGCAACCGCCTGGTCGCGGTTCCAGGAAAACTGGATGGGCGCCGTTTCCCGGTGCAGGCTGGCCGGCACCGCGATGGTCTCGTCGGACAGGCGCTCAGCCCGCAGGTCGCTGGCCTGCGTGTCCAGCCATTCGAACTCGGCCACGGCCAGGGTCGATCCTGCAACCAGGCAGGATGCAATCAGTGTCTTGGAATAATTCATGATGCCTCCGGGTTACAGGTCGTTGCGCAGGATGATGTCGAGATTGAAGCAGTCGCGTCGGCTCTGGTGGTGCGAGAGCTTGCGTCCCCGGTCGGTGCGCCAGTGGTCGTAGAACCACAGGTAACCGGCACCATTCTGGCTGGAACACTCCAGAAACCCGTCCGAGCAGCTGTCCAGCCAGGCCTGGGTGATGGCCAGACCGGCCTGGTAGCTGTAGCCACCGCAGTAGGAGGCACCATTGAATACGTTGGCATGGACGTCGCTACCGACCACGTTCCAGAAGCCCTTCGGCAGAGAAGGTCGACCGGAGGTGCCCAGCAGCCAGGTGGAATTGTAGTAGGCCATCCAGCTGGTCTGCTGCATGCGCACCGCATCGCTTTGGTAGCCGAGCAGCCAGCCCAGCGAGGCCTCGAATATGTTGCCCTGCATGACGGCGTCAGCCAGCGGGGTGCCGAGACTGGACGGTGCCAGCGCATTGACCCAGCGCAGGCGCTCGATGATCAGGGGATAGCGGCTGTCCCAGGTCGGGTTGGACATGATCCAGCGCATCACGTTGCCGCCGTTGGAATGAGTCAGTACGACCAGATCAGTGATGCCGCGGCTGGTAATGAAGTTGTGCAGTTGCCCGGCCAGACAACCCGCAGCTTGTGCGTCCCACATGTACTGCTCGAAATCGCAGTTGATGACGACGTAATTGCCGGAATTCGACAGCCCCTGCCGGATGGAGTTGACGTTGGCGGTCGTCCAGTAGTCGTTGAGGGCATCGGTCTGGTGGCCGGTTCCGTGGACGAAGGCGACTCCGGTCGCGCTCCATACGGAACCGAATGTCAGCAGCAAGGCAATACCGAGCGCTGCTCTGGCGGTTCGTAACATGCTGATTTCTCCTCTCTTTATGCGTTCTTGTTTACAGCCCCGCGCTCGACTATAGTCGAAGCTGCGATAGAGTTCAAATTTCGGGCCGGGAAATCCGCGCCTCCACACAAAGAATCCCGGAACCGAGAACGCGTGCCGGGAAGAGTCAGAACAGGCTGAGCTGGGCGACCGGCCGGAAGCTCTGGCGGTGAGCGGGGCAGGGGCCGAAACGTTTGAGCGCTGCGAGATGGGCCGGGGTGGGATAGCCCTTGTGACGGTCGAAGCCGTACTCGGGAAAGTGTTTGTGCCAGTCCTGCATCAAACGGTCGCGGTGAACCTTCGCGACGATGCTGGCAGCGCCGATGGCCGGGTCAATGCGATCGCCGCCGATCAGGGTTTTCAGGGGCAGGTTCAGTGGGGGTGCCTGATTGCCGTCGATATGCACCATGGTGGGCTGCGGCGACAATTCGGCCACCGCCAGACACATGGCTTTCAATGTGGCCTGGAGGATGTTGATGTGGTCGATCTCCCCCGCTTCAATGACCGCCAGGCCCACGCACAGGGCGCGTTCGGCGATCTCGGCGGCCAGTTGCTCGCGTCGTCGGGCTGATAACTGCTTGGAGTCGGCAAGCCCGTGGATGGGTTTTTGGACATCTAGAATAACGGCGGCAGCCACTACCGGACCGGCCAGTGGGCCCCGTCCGGCCTCGTCGACACCGGCCAGTCTCGGCGCGTCGGGGCCAGGCACGTCAGGCACGACCGACCAGTTCCAGGATGGCCCGTGCGGCATTGTCGCCGGCGCCGGCGGCCAGCTGGCGGCGGAAGCCGCGGGCCACCTCCCGGTATGCGCGGCGTCGTGCCGAGTCGTCCAGCCAGGCCAGTGCGGCCTGCCCGAGATGCTCGGCGCTGGCATGCTGCTGCACGAACTCCGGAATGATCTCGTCGCCGTAAAGAATATTGGGCATGGCGATGTGGCGTGATCGAATCAGCCTCAGGCTCCGGATGAGCCAGTAGCTGGCCGGCGCCAGCCGGTAATAGGCGACCAGCGGACATTCGAGCAGAAAACCTTCCAGTGTGGCGGTTCCGGAGGCGACGCAGGCGGCATCGGCAGCGATCAGTCCGCTTCGGGTTTGTTCACAGACGATCTCGATGCCGGCGCGTTCCAGGCCGCTGCCGGCCAGTTCTCGAAACAGCTGTTCCTGACGGCGGTCGGCCAGGAACACCATGATGCGAGCCGATTCGCGTCGACTGCGGATCCAGTCGGCGGTGTCGGTGAGTAGCCGAGCGTGGCGTTCGATCTCGCTGCGCCGGCTGCCCGGCAGCAGGGCGACGATAGTGTCGGCCGGGTCAAGCCCCAGTTGTTCGCGTGCCTCGTCTCGACCGGGCCGGCCGGCCATCTGATCGGCCACCGGGTGGCCGACGAAGCGGGTGTCGAGCCCGTAGGGCGCATACAGTTCGGGCTCGAACGGGAACAGGGCAAGCAGCAGGTCCACCGATCGAGCGACGCTGCGGGTGCGCCCGGCACGCCAGGCCCATACGGTGGGGGAAACGTAGTGCACGGTCTTCAGCCCGCGCTTGCGCAGTTGCCTGGCGAGGCCGAGGTTGAAATCGGGCGCGTCGACACCGATGAAGGCATCCGGCTGCCAGGCCAGGATCCGTTCGCGCAGTTCTCGTCGCAGCTTGAACAATCGTGGAAGATGCGACAGCACTTCGGTCAACCCCATCACGCCGAGCACATCAAGATCGTGCCAGGCTTCGACCCCGGCTGCCTGCATGGCCGGTCCGGCAACGCCGGCCAGTTCGATGCCCGGGTGCTGTCGCTTCAGATGATGGGCGAGGTCGGCCCCCAGCTGGTCACCGGAGGATTCCCCGGCGGTCAGGACCAGGCGTGCGGGACGGTGTGCCATGCGCGCGTGCAGTTAGCGAAGCAGGCCGCGTTGGCTGGTCAGAATCGAGTCGATCATCGGCTGGAGCTCGGGCTGTTCCGCCACGCGTTCCTGCAGTCGCTCGATGGCCTCGTCCCGGCTCAGGCCCAGGCGGTAGATGGTGCGGTAGGCCTCGCGGATGTTGCGAATCTGGTCCTTGCTGAAGCCGCGCCGCTTCAGGCCTTCGGCGTTGATGCCGCGCGGGCGCGGCGGCTGGCCCGAAACCATGACGTAGGCGGGCACATCCTGATTGACGCCGCCGTACATGCCGAGGAAGGCATGGGCACCGATACGACAGAATTGATGGGCACCGGAGAAACCGGCGAAGATCACCCAGTCGCCGACCTCTACGTGACCCGCCAGCGTGGCGCCGTTGGCGCCGACGATGTGCGAGCCCACCTGGCAATCGTGGGCCACGTGGCAGTAGGCCATCAAAAGGTTGTCGTCGCCGATCCGGGTGATGCCCCCACCATTGGCGGTCCCGCGGTTGATGGTGACGTATTCGCGAATGGTGTTGTCGGCTCCCATCTCCAGCGCCGTGTCCTCGCCGGCGTACTTCTTGTCCTGTGGCGCCTCGCCGATCGAAGCGAACTGGAAGATGCGATTGTTCGGCCCGATGCGGGTGCGGCCGCTGATGACCACGTGAGGGCCGATCCAGCAGTCGTCGCCGATTTCGACGCCGGAACCGACGATGCTGTAGGCGCCGATTGATACGTTGTTGCCGAGCCGGGCGCCGTCCTCGACGATGGCGGTGGAATGGATCATGGCGTCGGATCGGGGCGAGCGGCGCACAGCAGTTCGGCGCTCGATGCGGTCTGGCCGTCGATCAGGGCGGTGGCCTGGTACAGGCCCATGTTGCGCATCAGACGCTTCTGCTGCACCTCGAAGATCAACTGGTCTCCGGGTACGACGACCCGATTGAATCGGGCCTTGTCGATCTTGACCAGGTAGTAGAGCTGGCTCTTCTCGTTCTTGGCCTCCCGGGCCATGTGCGCGAGGCATCCGGCGGCCTGAGCCATGGCTTCGAGGATCAGTACCCCCGGCATCACCGGGTGACCCGGAAAGTGGCCCTGAAAGAACGGCTCGTTGATGGTGACATTCTTCAATGCACGAATCGAGGGCGGCTCGTCGAGGGAGTAATCGAGCACCCGGTCGATGAGCAGAAAGGGATAGCGGTGCGGCAACAGCTCGAGCACCTTCTCGATATCGACTCCATTTTGCATGGTCATATGATCTGTTTTTCCTGAGAGTTTATTACTTGTTTTCTATTCTGCGCAGGCGCCGGGACCAGTCGTCGAGCTGGCCCAGGCGCACCAGGATTCTCTTCCAGCGCGCGTGCGGGCGTGCGGGGATGCCCGAACCGTATTCTCCGGGCTCCTCGATCGAGTCCAGTACGGTACTCATCGCGGTGACGATGACCTGGTCGCAGATCGTCAGGTGGCCGCCGATACCGCAGGCGCCGGCGATCATGCAGTAGCGCCCGATGCGCGTCGAGCCGGCGATGCCGACGCAGCCGGCAATCGCGGTATGGGCGCCAATGTGGACATTGTGGGCGACCTGCACCTGGTTATCGAGCCGCACGTCCTCGTCGAGCACGGTGTCCTCGATGGCACCGCGATCGATGGTGGTGTTGGCGCCGATCTCGCAATCGTTGCCGATGCGCACGCTCCCCATCTGCGGCACCTTGAGCCAGTGACCCTTGTCCAGTGCCAGGCCGAACCCATCGGCTCCGATCACGGCCCCGGGATGGATCAGCACGCGCTCACCGATTTGAACATTCTCGCCGATGAACACGCGCCCGACCAGCCGGGATTGGTCGCCAAGGATGGCGCCGGGTTCGATGACGCAGCCGGGACCGACTTCCGCGCCCGCGCCGATGCGGCAGCCGGCGGCGATGCTGCATTGCGGTCCGATGGCCGCGGTCGGATCGACCACTGCATCGGGGTCCACCCAGGCACTCTCGTGGATGCCGGTCGCTGCGGCCGTGCGGGGCTTCATCAAACCGGCGATGCGCGCCCAGGTGGCATAGGGGTTGGGTGTCACCAGCGCATTGCCGGACCAGCGCTCGACCATGTTGCTGGTCAGGATCAGGGCCCCGGCCCGGCAGTCACCGAGCTGACGAGCATAGGCGGCATTGGCCAGGAAGCCCAGGTCGCTCGGCCCGGCGGCGGACAACGTGGCCAGTCCGCTGACCTGATGTTCCGGGTCGCCGTGGATGTCGAGGTCGAACTGTTGGGCGAGTTGTGCCAGGGAGTAGGCGGGCATGAACTGAACCGGCTTCAGGGATCGCGATGGTTGTCGCTGGAGCGGTAGTCCTCCTCCAGCCACTCGAGGACCTGGTCGGTGATATCGACGCTTTCGGAGGCATAGGCCACCGGGTTGCTCAGGACCAGGTCATAGTCATTCTCGCGCGCGATTTCACGTACGGCGACATCGATGGTGTCACGCAGGGCTTCGGTCTTGGCGTTGGTGCGAAAACGGATTTCCTCGACCAGGTCTTCGCGCCGGCGTTCGATCGAGCGCCGTGTGTTGTTGATCTCACGCTCCTGCTGTATGCGCTGCTGCTCGTCGATCAGCGGATCGTCGGCCAGTTCCTGGCGCATTCGCTCCAGGCGGGCCTCGTCGGCCAGCAGGGCCTCGTTGCGCGGACGAAATTCGCGATCGAGTTCCTCGCGCGCGGCGACCAGCTGCGGCATGGTGTCGAACAGCCGCTTCATGTCGACGTAACCGATCTGGATGCCCTCGGCCAGCGAGGCGGAGACCAGCATCCAGCACAGCACGGCAACCGCCGCCAGCGCCGGGATGCGCTGGTGGTCGGTTGTCCCATGTTTACGGTGCTGTCGCTTGCCGGATCCTGTCATTTCCAGCCTCTGGGTCGAGGTCGATCAGAACGTCGTGCCGAAGGCGAACTGCAATACCTGCGTATCGTCCCCATCTCGTTTCTTGAGCGGGGTCGCCAGGTTGATGATAATCGGACCGACGGGTGCTTGCCAGGTCAGCGACAGCCCGGTCGAGGCGCGCAGCAGGTCGGCATCGAAACTGTCGAAGTCCCGGTAGACGTTGCCGACGTCCACGAACCAGGCCAGTCGCGTACCCCTCATGTCCCCGAACGGCAGCGGGAAGGCCAGTTCGATCCCACCGGATACCTTGAAGTCACCACCGATCGAACGGCAGAACTGATCCTTGGGACCGAGCGTGTTGTCGTTGAAGCCGCGAATGTCGCGCACGCCGCCGCCGTAAAAGTGCTCGTAGAACGGCAGTCCCCGGTCGGCGGTGACGATCTCGTCGACCTGGCACCTCGTTCGTGCCTGTGGGCTGCGCTCGGGTTCAATGTCCTCGATATCGAGTTCGTCGTCCCAGTTGTCGTAGGCGTCGCCGTAGGCGAGGTCGCCGCGCAGGCTGAAGGCCATGCGATTACCGATCGGCCAGTACTGGCGGAATCGGTAGTTGACCTTGTAAAACTCGCGCGAACTGCCGGGCAAGGCGATCTCGGCGCCAAGGCGGTGCAGCGTGCCGCGGGTGGGGTTGAGGAAATGATTGCGGCTGTCGCGCGACCACATGCCGTCGAGACGGTAAATAGTGACGCGCCGTTCGTCTTGTGACAGGAAGCCGTCGCCGTCTTCGTCCAGTGAGATGCCGAGGGGCCGACTGGCAGGCATTCTGAGTTCCATGGGGCTGTCGGGATCATCGGGGTCGACCGGCACGAACATCCTCGGCAGGTTGATATCCACGCGCGAGGCCGATGCGCCCATCCGCAGGAAGTCGATTTCGGAGACGGGGAAACCGTAATTGACGCCACCTGCGGCCTGGCTGGTGTTGAAGGCCGAGAGGTTCGCCCCGCCCTGATCGAATTCGGTATAACGTGCGAAAAAGCCGCGCGAGACGCCGTCGTCGGTGTAATAGGGATTGGTGTAGTTGACGCCGACCTGGGTCAGGATGCGGGAGCGGCTGACCGACATGCCAACCTGGCGCCCGCTGCCGAGGAAATTATTCTGCTCGATCGACATCGAGGCGATGATGCCCTGCAGCTGTGAGTAGCCTAGCCCGATCTGGAAGCTGCCCGAGGGCATTTCCTCGACGTTGACGATGATGTCGATTTGATCCTCGGAGCCTTCGACCTGCGGTGTCTCGATATCGACGTTATCGAAAAAGCCCAGCCGCTGGATTCGAATGCGCGACCGGTCGACCGAGGCCTGAGAGAACCAGGAACCCTCGAACTGACGCATCTCGCGCCGCAGGACTTCGTCCTTGGTCTGGACGTTGCCGCGAAACTCGATGCGTCGCACGTAGACGCGCTTGCCCGGCTCGATAAAGAAGTTGATTTCCGCCTCGCGTGTCTCGCGGTCGATGGTCGGGACCGGGTTGACGTTGGCAAAGGCATAGCCGATGTTGGCCAGTACCGCGGTGATGTTCTCGATGCTCTGCTCGAGCTTGCGGCGTGAAAAGGTCTCGCCGGCTTCCACCGTGATCAGGCGCCGCAGGGTGCTCTCGGGTAAAACCAGGTCGCCGGTCAGTTGCACGTCGTTGACCGTGTAGACCTCGCCCTCGCGGACATTGGCGGTAATGAAGATGTCCTGCTTGTCGGGACTGATCGAGACCTGGGTGGATTCGATCGAGAAGTCCATGTAGCCGCGATCGAGATAGTAGGCCCGCAATGACTCGAGGTCGCCGGAGAGCTTCTCGCGCGTGTACTGGTTGCGTCCACGCCAGAACATCAGGCCGCGCGTGGTGTGCGACTCGAAATCTTCGCGCAGTTCCTTGTCGCTGAATGTTTCATTGCCGACGATGTTGATATGACGGATCCGTGCCTGGTCGCCTTCGTCGACCTGGATGCTGAGGTTGACCCGGTTGCGCTCCAGGCGGCGCACCGTGGTTTCCACGTCCACGGCGTAGTGGCCGCGGCTGAAGTACTGCTGAATGAGTTCGTGGCGCACGCGGTCGAGTTCGAGCTGGTTGAAGATCTCGCCCTCGGCAATTCCGATCCCCGCCAGCGCCGGCATCAGATCCTCGGTCTTGATCTGTCGGTTGCCGTCGATCTCGATGCGGGTAATGGCCGGCCGTTCGGTCACGCGAATGACGAGTACGTCGCCGTCGCGGGCAAGCACCACATCATCGAAGAACCCGGTTCGGTAGAGGTCGCGAATGGTGCCACGCGATAGCGACGGCGTCAGCATGTCGCCGACTTCAACGGGAATGAAGCTGAAGACGTTGCCCTCGGAGATTCTTTGCAAGCCTTCGACACGGATGTCGGCGATGCGAAAGGTCTCGCCGTAGGCTGGGGCAAAGGCGGCAAGCAGCAGGATCAGGAGAAACAGTCGTTTCATAAAAAAAAGAACTTCTGGTTATGTGTTGTCGGGCGGTCGGACAGGTGCCGCAGTTTAGGTGATCAGTCGTAAGATGTCGTTAAATATGGCCAGACTCATCAGGGCGATGACCATCAGCAGGCCGACGTACTGGCCTGCAACCTGAGTCTGTTCGGAAACGGGCGACCCCTTGATCAACTCCACAAGGTAATACATTAGGTGCCCGCCATCCAGCATCGGGATCGGCAACAGGTTGATGATCGCCAGCGAGAGGCTGATCAGGCCGAGGAAGAACAGGAACCTGGAAAAGCCCAGAAGTGCCGATGAATGGGCCAGCTGGGCAATCGTGATGGGCCCGGCCAGGTTCGACAGACTGGCCTTTCCGCTGATCATGCGGCCCAGTATACCGAGCGTAGCCGTGGTCAGTCGCCATGTCTCGCCCACCGCTTCGCCCACCGCGGTGGCCGGGTCGTGGCGCAGGATGGTGAATGCACGTTCTATCAGCGCCTGGATTTCCGCATCGGGCTCGCCGGCCTGGACGCCGATCACCGGTCGGCCGCCGCTGATATCGGGAGTGATTTGCACCTGCAGGGTGCGTCCGGTTCGCTCCAGTTCGAGCACCATCTCCCGGGGCTGGCCGCTCTCGTCGATTCCCTGTTCCGGGATCAGGCGGGCGATGTCTCGCCAGCCCTCGACGGCGTGGTCGTTGATGGCCGTGATGCGGTCGCCCGGTTCCAGGCCGGCCCGGTCTGCCGGGGTCCCTTCGCCGATCTCGCCGATCAATGCCGGGAGGTCTGGCCGCCAGGGTGAGATGCCGACCAGTTCGATGGTGCGCTCCTCCTCGAAATCCGGCCCCAGACGGTCCAGGGCCAGGGTCGTTTCGCGGCGCTGGCCATCAGGACGTTCCAGCTCCACGGTGACGGGGCGGCGGTCCAGGGCCGGCGGCAGGAGGCCGAGCATGGCATGCGTCCAGGTTTGCGTGTCGCGGGTGCCGACCCGGGTGATCAGGTCATGCTCCTCAAGACCGGCTTCGGCGGCAATGCCGGTGGCCTCGCCAACCACCGGGCGGGTTTCCGGAATGCCGACGACGAACATCAGCCAGAAGGCGGCAACGGCAAAGATCAGGTTGAATACCGGACCGGCGGCGACGATGGCGATGCGCTGGCCCACCGGTTGGCGGTTGAAGGCCTGCTCTTTCTCCTCGGGCGCTACCGGCGCCTCGCGTTCGTCGAGCATCTTGACGTAGCCGCCCAGCGGCACGGCGGCAATCCGGTATTCGGTGCCGTCACTGGCGGTACGCGACCACAGTGCCGGGCCGAATCCGACCGAGAAGCGCAGAACGCGCACACCGCAGCGCCGTGCGACCCAGAAGTGGCCGAACTCGTGGAAGGTGATCAGGATGCCGAGGGCGACCACCAGCCAAAGAATGGGTCCGAATATGTCCAGCATGATGATAGATCAGACTCCAGATGAGCGGCCCGAATTCCCTTCGGGCCAACCCTTTATTCTAACCTTTGCGGCCTTGCCGGTTCGATGATGAAAGTGAATCACCAGAACATCACGGCCAGGGCGAAGAACGGCAGGGCGGCGACCAGGCTGTCGAAACGGTCCAGTACCCCGCCGTGACCGGGGAGCAATGCCGAAGTGTCCTTGAGGTCGCGCTGGCGCTTGAGCAGGCTGATGAACAGGTCGCCGGCAATGGAAATGATTCCGATACCCAGGCCGAGCAGGGCCCCGGTGGCGGGAGTGAACGGGCTGTCGGGCAAGACGGCCGCGCTCAGGGCGGTCAGTGCCGTCGCCCCGGTCAAGCCGCCGGCAGCACCCGAGAGGGTTTTCCCTGGGCTGATGCTCGGTGCGAGCTTTGGTCCGCCGAAGTGGCGGCCGGTGAAGTAGGCTGAGATATCGGCTGCCGCAATCAGGATCAGGAGCATGACCACCAGCCAGGGTGAGCTCGATTGTAGCCAGGCCAGGGCCAGCCAGGCGCCCGACAGAATGATGACGAGGACTGCAATTTTTCCCGCAACAGCAGTGGACCCCGCGTTCCGACCCAGGCCGGGGCGGACCAGCCAGGCCCCGTTGAGCAGCCAGATTGCACAGGCCGGCAACAAGGCCCAGTGAGTGGTAGCCGGGGGCAGCCATAGCCACAATGCCAGGCATAGGCCGAGCAGGACGAGGGCCAGTGCAAATCGCTGGCCGTGGGTGTCCAGACCGGCCAGGCGTGCTGCCTCCCAGCCCCCGGCGCCGGCCAGCAACAGGGCCGCGGCCGCGGCGAAGGCCACGGCAGGCAGCAGGAACAGTGCGCTCAGTCCGACGACGGCCAGGATCAGCGCGGTGACAACGCGCTGTCTAAGCATGCTTTACTTCACCCAGGCCACCGAAGCGTCGCTCCCGGCGTGCGTAATCGGCCAGCGCGGCTTCGAGGTGAGTGCCGTCGAAATCGGGCCAGAGCACCTCGGTGAAATACAGTTCGGTATAGGCCAGTTCCCACAACAGGAAATTGGAAAGCCGCTTTTCACCACCGGTGCGAATGAACAGGTCGGGCGGTGCCACGTCGCCGAGGGCCAGTTCGGTGCCCAGGCGCTCGGCGTCGATCTGCTTGCTCTCGAGTTCGCCTCGCGCGACTGCTTCGGCCAGTCGTCGCGCGGCGCCGGCAATATCGGCATGACCGCCGTAGTTGACCGCCACATTGAGCAGCAGGGCGGCATTGTTGCGGGTACGCTTCTCCGCCCGCAGCATGCCGTCGCGCAGTGCCGGATTGAAGGCGCTGCGATCGCCGACGAAGCGAATGCGAACGCCATGTTCGTCGAGTTCGCGCACCTCGCGGTTGAGTGCCCGCAGGAACAATTCGAGCAGTTTGCGGACCTCGCTGCGGGGGCGCGACCAGTTCTCGCTGGAAAAGGCGTAAACGGTGAGGGTGGGAATGCGGTGCTTCAGTGCGGTTTCGATGGTGCGCTTGAGCGCGTCGCTGCCGGCTTCATGCCCATCCGTGCGCGGGCGCCCCTGACGGAGCGCCCAGCGGCCGTTGCCATCCATGATGATGGCAACGTGTTCGGGCAGTGGAGCGGAAGAGGTCACCGATCAGATTTCCATCAGCTCCTTTTCCTTGGTCGCCACCAGCTTGTCGACCTCGCCCACGTACTTGTCGGTGAGCTGCTGTACCAGCGTTTCCCCGCGCCGCACGTCATCCTCCGACAGCTCCTTTTCCTTGAGAAAATCCTTGAGCTGGTTGTTGGCGTCGCGGCGGATGTTACGGATGGCGACCTTGGCCTGCTCACCTTCGGCGTGAACGACCTTGCCCAGCTCCTGGCGCCGTTCCTCGGTCAGGACCGGCAGCGGCACACGGATATTGACGCCGGCGGTGGCCGGATTGAGGCCGAGATCGGAGGTCATGATGGCTTTTTCGATCTTGCCCACCATGGACTTGTCGAACGGCACCACGCTGAGGGTGCGGGGGTCCTCGATATTGACGTTGGCAGCCTGGCTCAGTGGCACTTCCGAGCCGTAGTAGTCGACGGTTATGTGCTCGAGCAGGCTGGGGTGGGCGCGGCCGGTACGGATTTTGGCCAGTTCGGACTTTAGCGCGGCAATGCTTTTGCCCATGCGGGCGTCGGCATCCTTCTTGATATCATCGAGCATGAAACACCTCTTGTTCGTTCAGTGCCGGAAAGCAACCGGCATACGGTCGCAGATTGTAGCCGGGCCGAGCTTCAGCTGACCAGCGTGCCGACATTCTCGCCGTTGATGACACGGCCCAGCTCACCGGCACGGCTGAGATTGACAATGCGGATGGGCATGGATTGGTCGCGGCACAGTACGATCGCGTTGGTATCCATGACTTCCAGTTTTTTCTCGATTACTTCGTCGTAGCTGATGCGGTCGTAGCGCGTCGCGCTGGCATCCTTGACTGGATCGGCCGAGTAAATGCCGTCGACCTTGGTCGCCTTGATCATCAGGTCGGCGCCGATCTCGATCGCACGCAGGCTGGCGGCCGTGTCGGTCGTGAAGAACGGGTTGCCCGTTCCGGCGGCGAAGATTACCGCGCGACCCTTTTGCAAATGACGTACGGCGCGTCGACGAATGTAGTCTTCACAGACCTCGCGTACCGAGATCGCCGACATCACGCGGGTGGTGACCCCGGCACGTTCCAGCGCATCCTGCAGGCCGAGCGCATTCATCACCGTGGCCAACATACCCATATGGTCGCCGGTGATGCGGTCGATGCCGGAGGCGGCCAGTCCCTTCCCGCGGAAAATATTGCCGCCGCCGATGACGACGCCGATCTGGACCCCGGCATCGACCACCTCGGCCACCTCGCTGGCGATCCGCGAGCTGACCTTGGGGTCGATGCCGTAATCCAGTTCACCAAGCAAGGCTTCGCCGCTGATCTTGAGCAGGATGCGTCGGCAACCGTTAGTCTCGTTCAATGTCAGTCTCCTTGCCTGGTTGTTTCGTTGATGGTGCGATCAGCTGCCGCGGGCCTGCTCCATGACTTCGGCCGCGAAATCGGCTTCTTCCTTCTCGATGCCCTCGCCGACCTCGAGCCGGACGAAACCGGCGACGCTCGCACCCTTGCCCGACAACAGCTTGCCGACGGTGACGTCGCCATCCTTGACGAACGGCTGTCCGGTCAGGGTGATCTCGGCCAGGTGCTTCTTGAGCCGACCGGTGACCATCTTTTCGATGATTTCCGGCGGTTTGCCGCTTTCTTCGGCCTGGGAGACGAGAATCTGCTTTTCCTTCTCGATCACGTCGGCCGGGACGTCTTCGACGTCGCGGAAGGCCGGGTTGAGGGCGGCCACGTGCATGGCGATATCACGTGCCAGTTCCTCCTCGCCACCTTCGAGACCGACCAGTACGCCGATGCGGCCACCGTGGATGTAGGCACCCAGGGCGCCATCGGATTCCATGCGCGCCATGCGGCGAACCTGGATGTTCTCACCCAGCTTGGCGACCAGCTGCTGGCGGGTGTCTTCCACCGTCTGGCCGTTGCTGAGGGTGGCCTGGTTGAGGGCGTCGACATCATTGGCCTCGATGGCCGCTTCGGCCACTTCGTCGGCGAAGCGGCGGAAGTTCTCATCCTTGGCGACAAAGTCGGTTTCGCTGTTGATTTCGACCAGGACCGCCTGGTTGCCACGTGTGGCATGAACGACCGCCCCTTCGGCGGCTACGCGGCCGGACTTCTTGTCAGCCTTGGCCAGGCCGGTCTTGCGTAGCTGCTCGATGGCGGCATCCATGTCACCGTCGGTCTCGACCAGCGCCTTCTTGCATTCCATCATGCCGGCGCCGGTGCGTTCACGCAGTTCCTTGACTTGTGCTGCAGTAATGCTCATTGCTGTTCAGGCTCCTTGCAGATTCGGGGGATCAAGACTCGTCGCCGTCGTCGGCCTTGGCCGCGGTCTTCTTGGCAGCCTTCTTCTTGGTTGCCTTCTTCTTGGCAGCCTTTTTCTTGCTGACCTTCTTCGGGGCGGCCGCTGCATCGGCTTCGGCCGGCTTCTCGGTCTTGGCCTCAGTCTTGGTTTCGGGTTCGGCTGCAGGCTTCGCTTCGTCCTTGGCTTCAGCCTTGGCCTCGGGCTCAGCCTTGGCTTCGGGTTCGGCTTTTTCTTCAGCCGGCTTGGCCGCAGCCTTCTTCTTGGCGGTCTTCTTGGTTGCCTTGGCCGTGGCCTTCTTGGCCGTCTTCTTGCTCGCCGGCTTCGATTCGATCGGGTTGCCTTCTGCGTCGAGTTCGACAAACTCGTCGGTGTTGCCGTCTTCCGGCAGCGGGACGGATGCGCGGCCTTCCAGAATGGCGTCGGCAGCGAGCTGGGCGTAGAGGCGGATGGCGCGGATGGCGTCATCGTTGCCCGGAATCACGTAATCGATCCTGTCCGGGTTGTGGTTGGTATCGACCACGGCCACGACCGGAATGCCCAGCTTGCGGGCTTCGGCCACGGCGATGTCCTCGTGGCCGGTATCGATGACGAACATCGCGTCGGGCAGGCCGTTCATGTCCTTGATGCCGCCGAGGCTGCGTTCGAGCTTGTCGCGCTCACGGGTCAGTTCGAGGACTTCCTTCTTGACCAGCTTCTCGAACGTGCCGTCGGTTTCCATCTGCTCGAGTTCCTTGAGCCGGTTGATGGAGCCGCGCACGGTGCGGAAATTGGTCAGCATGCCGCCGAGCCAGCGATGCGAAACGTACGGCATGCCGCAGCGCTCGGCTTCTTCGGCGATCGACTGGCTGGCCGCACGCTTGGTGCCGACAAACATGACGGTGCCGCGACGGCTGGCCATGCGGCTGAGGAAGTCGAGCGCCTCCTTGAGCAGCGGCATGGTTTCTTCGAGGTTGATGATGTGGATCTTGCCCCGGGCACCGAAGATGTAGGGTTCCATCTTGGGGTTCCAGTAGCGGGTCTGGTGACCGAAATGTACGCCGGCTTCCAGCATCTGGCGCATGGTTACGTTGGGCATGGTAATGCTCCTTTGTCCATGGACATAGCACCACCCCGTCGGATTCGGGTGGGAGCGGAGTAGTGCATTGTCCGGGGTTTTGGCCTCCGCTGATCCCATGCGACCATCCTGTTGGCTCCCGTTTCCGAAAGCGCTCAGGACAACCCCGCCGCATGTGCCGACCAGCGTGTGTTTTAGGTTTGCTGCCCCACAGGGGGCAGACAAATCCGGACTATTGTAGCGGATTGTCGAGGCGGGGTGCAATGGTGTGGAAGACGGAAGACGGAAGACGGAAGACGGAAGACGGAAGACGGAAGACGGAAGACGGAAGACGGAAGACGGAAGACGGAAGACGGAAGACGGGAG
>SKZJ01000261.1 GCA_007127425.1 Wenzhouxiangella sp. | reverse complement strand
CGCCGGATGTGATGGAGATTGTCGAGCGGGCCAACGAGGCCTCTTACTATGCCGGCGAAGACGGTCGCTCGGAGGCGCGCATGCGTATCATCGATGGTCGCGGCCGTGAACAGGTTCGCCAGTTCACCCTGCTCAGGCGCAACGGAGAGGACGGTCGACAGAACTACCTGGTCGTTTTCTCACGTCCCGCCGATGTGCGCGGCACGGTATTCCTGGTCGACAAGAACCCGCATGGCGACGATGACCGCTGGCTGTACCTGCCGGGCCTGGATCTGGTTCGCCGCATCGCCCCGGGCGACAAGCGCACCAGTTTCGTCGGCTCGCACATGTACTACGAGGACGTTTCCGGTCGTCACCTGGAAGAAGATGAACACGAACTCGTCGAGACCACCGACGAGCATTACGTCATCCGCTCGACCCCGAAGGATGCCGGCAGCGTCGAGTTCGCTGCCCTCAATACCTGGGTCGACCGTGAGACCTACCTGCCGATGAAGGCTGAATACGAACGTGCCGACGGCGAGATCTACCGTCGCATGGAGGTTCTGGAAGTTGAGGAGATTGACGGTTATCCCACCGGAACGCGCATGCGCATGGACGACCTCGACGACGGCGGTCACACGCTGGTCGAATTCCGCTTCAGCCGCTACGACCTGGGCATCCCGGCCGACGTGTTCACCGAACGCTCGCTGAGGAACCCGCCGCGCCGCTGGCTGCAAAGGGACTAAGAAAGGTTTCGGGGTTCAGGGTTCAGGTTTCAGGAAGAACCTGGCCTGAGCCCGCCCTGAAAACTGAACCCTCCTGGCCCGAAGGAATGGATATGCTCAAGATCTGGAAACAATCGACGATGATCGCCATGCTGCTGGCCCTCGCAGTGCCGGGCCAGGCCGATGACTGGGATGATGATCCCTGGGATGACGAGGTCTCGGCGTTCGAGTGGTACGGCTTCATCGAAGGCGCGGCCGGCCATCGGCTGCAGTCGAACCCGGTCATCGGCGACGATTTCTCGCTGGGCGAATTGCGCCTGCAACTCGAAGGCCGCTATCAGGGCGATGTCGCTACCTGGCAATTCAAGGTCGATGGCGTTGCCGACGGCGTGCTGGAGGAACTCGATGCCGATGTGCGTGAGGCGATGGTGAGCTTTCCCTGGGGAGGCAGCACGGACGTACGTCTGGGTCGCCAGGTCCTGACCTGGGGCACCGGCGACCTGCTGTTTCTCAACGATCTGTTCCCCAAGGACTGGGAATCCTTCCTGGCTGGCCGTGACGACGAGTACCTGAAGGCCCCCAGCGATGCCCTGCGCCTGAGCTGGTACGGCGATCGCTTCAATATCGATGCAGTCATCACGCCGCAGTTCGAACCCGACCGATATCCGGACGGGCAGCGTCTTTCGTACTTCGACCCGATGCAGGGGCACATTGTCGGTGCACCCCCTATCCTGCGGGGCGTGAAACCGCCGCGCACGACCGAGAACGCCGAGCTGGCACTTCGCCTGCACGGCATGACCGGTTCACAGGAGTGGGCAGTTTACGGCTACCGCGGGTTCTTCTCACAGCCGACCGCCTTCGATCCGACCAGTAACGAATTCACCTTCGCTCGCATGAATGCGCTTGGCGCGAGCCTGCGCGGCCCGCTGGCCGGCGGCCTTTACAACCTGGAAACCTCCTACTACGACTCGCGCGACAACCGCGACGGCGACAACCCCATGCTGCCCAACTCCGAGGTGCGCTTCCTGGCCGGGTTCGAGCGCGAGATGGCCACCAACTTCACCCTCGGTACCCAGTACTACCTCGAATGGCTGCAGGATCACGGTTCGCTGCGCCGCCACTGGCCCATGGATCCAGCCTTCCTGCCCGACGAGCATCGTCACCTGGCCACCGTGCGTCTGACCTGGCGCATGATGCGCGACAATCTCATCGTCAGTGTCATGAACTTCTACTCGCCATCGGACGACGACTACTTCATCCGCCCGACCGTGCAGTACCGGCATACCGACCGGTTGCAGTTCAATGCCGGCATCAACCTGTTCGGAGGCAGCGAGCCGTCGACTTTCTACGGCCAGTTCGAGGAGAACAGCAGCGTATTCGCCCGGCTGCGATACAGCTTCTGAAACTGACATGGGAAACGTGAGCAACCCTTCTGCCAACAGGTCGGGCTCGAACACTCAGGACGCAATGACGCGGGACCGTGCCGCGCGTGCCGCGACCATGCTGCGGGCGCTGGGCAATACCAATCGCCTGATGGTGCTGTGTAGCCTGAACGAGGGTGAACAGTCGGTCGGGGCGCTGAACGAACGCATCCCCCTGAGCCAGTCTGCCCTGTCCCAGCACCTGGCCAAGCTGCGGGAAGAAGGCCTCGTCGCCACCCGGCGCGAGTCCCAGACCATTTATTACCGCATCGCCGACCCGATCGTGTACGAAATCATCGAGACGTTGTATGGGCGCTATTGCGCCCGGGAAGAAGGGGAGAGGGAAGAAGGAAGAGGGTAAAAACCATTTGAACATGTCTCATTCTGGGTTGTTCTGTTCCTCTCCCCCTCTCCCGTCTTCCTCCCACCCACTTGTCACAACATTAGATTTATCGTATATTAGATCTAACTAACCTTAGGAGGAAAACCTCATGAACATCGACCGCCTCGTTTTCGCCTTCGCCGGCATCATGATCCTGCTCAGCCTGGTAATGTCGCAGTTGCACAGCGTCCACTGGCTGTGGCTGACCGCCTTCGTCGGCCTCAACATGTTCCAGGCGGCGTTCACCGGATTCTGCCCGCTGGCCAAGGTGTTGGCAAAGCTGGGGCGCAAGCCGGGCCCGGCCTTCGGTAGCTGAAGCTCCGACGTCGCTTTAGCTGACTCGATTACCCCTGCACATTCGCAAGGAGAGGTAGATGAAAAGCTTGACCACAACACTGATCGGCCTGGCCCTGGCCGTTCTGCTATCGGGCAATGCACTGGCTGACAGTCATGACGACGGCAAGCGCCTGTTCGTTTCCGTCACCGGCAGCGCGGCACAGGATCGTGCCATGCCACTCGTCCTGGCCAACCAGGCCCTGGACCAGGGCGCGGAAGTGCGCGTACTGCTGTGCGGTGCCGGAGGCGAGATCGCCGTGGCGGAGCTTGAACTGAAGACGCTGGCCCCGCGCGGTCTGACCCCGCGCGACCTGCTCAATCGGCTGATCCAGCACGAGGTCACCGTCGAAGTCTGCGCCATCTTCCTGCCCAACACCGACTACACGGAAGACGACCTCATCGATGGCGTTGGTATTGCCAACCCCGGCGACGTGGCCAACTGGATGATGGCGCCTGGCACCCGGTTGTTCAGCAACTGAGGATGACTTCACTGTCGGCCGGGGCCGCCCGGCCGGCTTATCCTCTCCACGCCAAACAAATCCGCGTGACCGGTACATCTATTTTTTTTCATGAAGATGTATGCCTCACAGAAGCGACGGAGGAAACACCATGAAAACCACACATCGTAATATCGTAACAACATCCATCGCCACTCTTGCTCTTGGCTTGAGTACCCTTGCATTTGCGCAAGATTCGAGCACCTTCAACGCGACTGCAGAAGTTGCAGCCGTCTGCGAAATCACAGCGGGCAACGCGCTGGCCTTCGGCCAGTACAATCCAGTCACCGCCCTTGCGGTTGACGCCTCCACCACCGTCTCCGTGACCTGCTTGGACGGCATGACCGGCACCAAAGTCGGCCTGGCCTTCACCTGGGCAATGTGAGACGGTGCCACAAACACACTGGCTTACGGCCTGTTCCAGGATGAAGCCAAGGCGACGGCTTGGGGCGATGCCGTAGGAGTGGACCGCCAGAATGTTGCTGCGAATGGCACGGCACAGACGATGACCGTTTAAGGTCGTGTCAATGCCGGTCAGACAACGGCGACTGTCGGCAGCTATACCGAAACGGTTTACTTCTGAAACACCTCCACGTCAACTGTCGGGCTGCATTATGCAGCCCGGCATTACGGCTGGCCGGATGTATCCTGCTGACACTACTGACAGGACGGGTGCTGGCCTCGGGCTTTCAGGTCTCCCCCACACGCGTTCAGCTCGATACCGACCAGCGGGTCATGGCGATGACGATTCGCGACGCCAATATCCAGGTGGAACTGATGGCGTGGTAACAACCGGAAGGCCAGGATCACTACGAACTCACCAGCGAACTTCTCGCCACACCGCCCATATTCTCCCTGAAGGCCGGCGAACAGCAGATCATCCGCATCGGCCTGAGGCGCCCACCGGAACGGGTCAAGGAACTGACCTATCGCCTTTTCCTGCAGGAACTGCCGCCCCCGACGCCGGAAGGATTTCACGGATTGCAGGTGGTGATGCGGATTGGGATTCCGGTCTTTGTGGCACCGGCACGGCACTGCTGCGTCATGACCCGACACACCCACCAGACTTCCCTGGTGCGACTTGATACCGCCTGGCGGACGGATGATCCGCAACGCTTGCGAACATTGGGCGTGGGCGACACCACCAGTCGCGCCACTGCCTGGAGCGGCGCCGTCCGCCTCACACTGAGCCGCAGCAGCAACAATAACCAGTTCAATCCCCGTCACCTGGCCAGTGCCGCCGACGATCGGCTTACCTACGACCTGTTCACCGACCCGGCACGGACCAGCATCTGGGGGGACGGCACCGATGGGACGGTCACGTCGGGCGGAGATGGTGACACCACCTCAGCCCATCACACCATCTACGGTCGGATCCCTGCCGGCCAGAACGTCCGTATCGGCACCTATTCAGACCTCATTACGGTGACACTGGAGTTCTGACTGTCAGCCCTCACCCGGTCATTTCGACACCATGAATCCAGTTTCGCATTCCAGATACGGGTCCGCCGGTGCAGCCCTGCGGAATCCACGTTCTGGCACCGCCTTCACTTTCAGTCTAAAATAGCGGGCTGACCTCGGAGCCAATCAGTCAACGGCAACGGGGCATTCGCAGCCCGGCCTTGAATCAGCGTCGGGGATGTCAATCTTTTCAGCCAATCCAGGCCGATGCTTCGGGGATCGGCCGCCAACGCTTGAGACGTACGCGTCGCAAGCCCTGGAGGAGTCTCAATGAACCTTTTCGAAACCATCCACTCGACCGAGCATGAGCAGGTCATCTTCTGCCACAACAGGGAAGCCGGCCTGAAGGGCATCATTGCCATTCACAACACCACGCTTGGTCCGGCCCTGGGTGGCATGCGCATGTGGCCCTACGCCACCGAGCAGGAAGCACTCGACGACGTGCTGCGACTGTCGCGCGGCATGACCTACAAGGCATCCGTGGCGGGACTCAACCTCGGCGGCGGCAAGGCCGTGATCATCGGCGACCCGCGCAAGGACAAGTCAGAGGCCCTGTTTCGCGCCTTCGGTCGCTTCATCGATTCACTGCACGGTCGCTATATCACCGCCGAGGACGTCGGCATCGACGTCAACGACATGGAGTACGTATTCCAGGAAACCAACAATGCCGTCGGCGTGCACCAGGTCCATGGCGGTTCCGGTGACCCCTCACCGTTCACGGCCTTCGGCACCCTGCAGGGCATTCGCGCCAGCCTGCAGCGCAAGTTCGGCGATGAGCAGATCGGCAACTACAGTTACGCGGTTCAGGGTGTGGGGCATGTCGGCTTCGAACTGGTCAAGCTGCTGCGCAAGGAAGGCGCCAAGGTCTTCGTCTGCGACATCAACGAGGACTCGGTACAGGCGGCCGTCGACATGGGCTGTGAAGCCGTTGGCACCGAAGACATCTACGACGTCGACGCAGACGTGTTCTCGCCCACCGCCCTGGGCGCAGTCGTCAATGAACGCACCATCCCGCGCTTCAAGTTCAAGATCGTGTGCGGTGCCGCCAATAACCAGCTCGCCACCGAAGAATGCGGCGACGAACTGGAGCGCCGCGGGATCATCTACGCTCCCGATTACGCCGTCAATGCCGGCGGCCTGATGAACGTATCGATTGAGTTCGAAGGCTATAACCGTGAGCGTGCCAAGCGCATGACCCGGGCGATCTACTACAACGTGTCCAAGATCTTCCAGATCGCCGAGCGCGACGGCATTCCGACGTGGAAGGCGGCCGACCGCATGGCTGCCGAGCGCATTGCCGTGGTCGGCAAGCTCAAGCTGCCGTTCATGGGTCGCTCGCACCGCTTCCCGGGCCGCGAACGCGGCAACCATTAAGGCAGTTGAAAGGAAAAAGGTGAAAGG
>SKZJ01000234.1 GCA_007127425.1 Wenzhouxiangella sp. | reverse complement strand
CGTCGTCGCTTTCGCTCTTGCCGTCCTCGCCGTCTTCGGCGTCCTCGCCTTCGGCCGCTTCAGCGTCCTCGGCTTCTTCGGACTCATCGACGGTTTCGACCTCGGCAGCTTCACCCAGGGCGGCATCGGCCTCGGCAGCTTTTTCGCCCGTGCCCTGGCCGGCTCGAATGAAGATCGCGGTCACGATGGCGTAATCATCGCTCTCGTCACCGTACTCCAGCGTCGGGATCGTGACGCCTGTTGGCAGCGGCACCTGGCTGAGCATGACGCTCTCACCGGGCTGCAGGTTGGACAGGTCGACTTCCAGGTACTCCGGAAGGTCGCCCGGCAGGGCCTCGATTTCGACTTCGACGACCTGGTGGGAAATGACGATACCCGCCTGTTTGCCGGCAGGCGACACTTCTTCGTTGACGAAGTGAATCGGCACGCTCAGGCGCAGTGTTTCCTTCGCGGAAATGCGCTGGAAGTCGGCGTGCGTCAGCAGCGGCTTGAACGGGTGGCGCTGAAGATCACGCAGGATGACCTGCTGCTTCTTCTTTCCGACATTGAGCTCGAGGACGGAGGCATGGAACGCCTCTTCTTGAGCCGAGTGGAGCAGGAAGTCGTGATCGACGGTGATGCTGGCAGGCTCACGGTCACCGCCGTAGACCACGGCGGGCAACCGACCGGCACGGCGCAGGCGGCGGCTCGCACCTTTCCCCACGTCCGTACGCATTTCTGCCGGAATCTTGTAAGTTTTCGACATGACAAAAGTCTCTCAATAATGGTTGAATAACCGGCACCCCGCGACCAGGACACCGGAGCAAGCCCACCATTATAAACTCTTGAAGAGAAAGAAGGAAGGAGCGTTGCCGGAGCGATCTTCAGGGTGCAGCGGTTCCAGGCCAGCGCTTGTCGCGGCCTGGAGGCCGATCCCACAGGGGGCGGTGTTAGCGTGGCTGGGAAGCCGCTCCTACGAGCGGTTCTTCCCAGCGCCCCGTCTCTGCCCATTGCTCTAGCGCTTTCATCCACGGCTCGATGTCGAGCCCCTGCTCGGCCAACCAGGCTTCGTTGTAATAGCTCTCCCGGTAGCGTTCGCCGTCGTCGCACAGCAGGGTGACAACGCTCCCCTTTTGTCCTTTCTCACGCATTTCGGAGAGCAGGCGTACGCTCCCGATCAGGTTGGTGCCGGTCGAACCGCCGCATTTGCGGCCCAGCCAGCGTTCAAGAAAGCGGATCGCGGCCATGCTGGCCGCATCCGGCACGGTCATCATGCGGTCGATGATCGAGGGGATGAAGCTGGGCTCCACGCGAGGACGACCGATGCCCTCGATGCGCGAGCCGGTCGTGATGCTCAGGTTCCTGTTTCCCGTCTTGTAGTAATCGTGAAACACGGAATTTTCCGGATCGACGACACACAGGCCGGTCGGACAGCCTGCAAAACAGCGAAAACGCATGTAGCGCCCGAGCGTGGCGGCGGTTCCACCGGTGCCGGCCGACACCACCACCCAGCGGGGATGCGGATAGGGCTCGCAGGCCATCTGGGAGAACAGGCTCTCGGCAATATTGTTATTGCCGCGCCAGTCCGTTGCCCGCTCGGCATAGGTGAACTGGTCCATGAAATGCCCGCCCAGCTCTCGGGTCAGGCGGTCGGATTCTTCGTAGATCGAGCAGGCCTCGACCAGCCGGCACTCGCCGCCGTAGAACTCGATCTGCGCAATCTTTTCGGGCGACACACTGTCGGGCATGACGGCGATGAAGCGCAAGCCCAGCAATCGGGCGAAATAAGCCTCGGAAACGGCAGTCGAGCCCGAGCTGGCCTCGATGATGGGGGTATCCGGCCCGATCCATCCATTGCACAGGCCGTATAGAAACAGCGAGCGAGCCAGGCGATGCTTGAGGCTGCCAGTGGGATGAATCGACTCGTCCTTGAGATACAACGCCCACCCGGACCATGCGGCCGGCATGTCCATGCGAATCAGGTGGGTATCGGCCGAGCGGTTGAAATCGGCCTCGATCGCGCGAATGGCCTCGGCGGTCCAGCGGCAATCGCCGCTGTCGGTGGCGGGAGACGGGCGTGATCTTTCCATGGCAGGCATGATACCGGGGCTTGAAACCTTCCTGCTAGAATAATGGTCAATTATCCAGTGCAATCCATTCGATTCAAAGAGGAACAACGCCAACCATGAGCGACAACTTCCGTACGACTGCCATTCCGCGCACGCAACAGGGTGTGGAAATCGACGAGAGCGCCCGCAAGGTCCTGCGCAATACCTGGAACCTGCTGGCCCTGACGCTTTTGTTCAGCGCCGGCACGGCGTTGCTGTCGATGGCCAACAACTGGCCCTATCCCGGGGTGGTCATCACGCTGGTGGGCTACTTCGGCCTGCTGTTTCTGACCATGTACCTGCGCAACTCGGCCTGGGGCATCCTCAGTGTGTTCGCGCTGACCGGCTTCATGGGCCTGACCCTGGGCCCGATCATCAGCGCCTACACCACCATGTTCGCCAACGGCCACCAGCTGGTGATCACGGCCATGGGCGCCACCGGCGTGGCCTTCATCGGCCTGTCGGGCTTCGCCATGGTGACGAAGAAGGACTTCAGCTTCATGGGGCCGTTCCTGCTCGTGGGCATCCTGGTCGCCTTCTTCGCCGGCCTGGTCTCGATCTTCTTCAGCATGCCGGCCCTCGGCCTGGCCGTGAGCTCGATGTTCGCGCTGCTGATGTGCGGCCTGATCCTGTATCAGACGCAGCAGATCGTCAGGGGCGGTGAGCGCAATTACATCATGGCCACCGTGACCCTGTTCGTGTCCATCTACAACCTGTTCACCAGCCTGCTCCACCTGCTCGGCTTCTTCTTCGGGGAAGATTGAGGGCGGTGACGCGCTGATTGACCGCAAGAACCAGCCGCACGCCGGGGTGATGTGCCCCGGCGTGGGGATTGGGAGTATGGGTAGAGGAAGAGACGGGAGACGGGAGAGGGAAGAAATGCCCGAGCTCACTTCGGTATTTGTGGGAGCGGCTTCCAAGCCGCGATAACCCCGGTCTGGCCTGGCATCGCGGCTTGGAAGCCGCTCCTACAAAAACCGGTGCCGCCACTTGAGACTTTTTCTTTCCCCTCTTCCGTCTTCCGTCTTCCATCTCCCCGCACTCCGGTTCTGCCGAAGCTATCGCGGCTTGGCAGCCTATTCAGTGGTCAGTGCCTCTGCCGTCTCGGAATAAAACTTTCCAGCAACAGCAGCCCCACCCCGATGACAATGATGGCGTCGGCCAGGTTGAAAGCCGGCCAGTGCCAACCGGCGTAATGCACGTCGATGAAATCGACCACGTAACCGAAACGCACCCGATCGATCAGGTTGCCGATCGCACCGCCCAGAATGAGGCAGAGCGCAGTCGGCAGCATGCGGGCGCGGTGCGGAAGACGCCACAGCCACACCAGCAGCACGATGCAGATGACCACCGCCACAGCGGACAGGAACCAGCGTTGCCAACCGCCGGCGCCTGCCAGGAAGCTGAAGGCCGCACCGGTATTGTGTGCCAGGGTCAGGTTGAGCCAGGACAGGACCTCGCGCGGCCGATAAAGCTCCAGCGCCTGGGTGGCGAGGTGCTTGGTCCATTGGTCGAGCAGCACCAGGACCAAGACCAGGCCCAGCCACAGGAAGTACTTTGACGGTCTCATCGGCAGCATGACGGTCAGCCCCAGGTTCGCTTCTCACCCGGGCCCTCGACGTTGCCCACGCAACGTGTGCAGATCTCGGGGTGATCCGGATTGGATCCGACGTCGTCACGATGGTGCCAGCAGCGAATGCACTTGGCGTGTTCGGTGGCACGGACGGCAACCTTCAGCGTGTCGCCCTCGATCTCGGCCGATTCCATGGCGTCGGCGACCGGCGCCAGGTGCACGTCCGAAGAGATGAACAGGAAACGCAGTTCGTCACCGATGGCGGCCAGCTCCTCACCCAGCCGGCCCGAGGCCTCCAGCGTAATCTCGGCCGCCAGCGATGAGCCGATGGCCTTCTCCCGCCTGAGTTCCTCGAGCTTCGGACCGACCACTTCGCGGACGGCACGCAGGCGGCGCCAGGTCTCGCGCGTGGCCGTATCGGTCGGCTCCAGCCCCTCGTACCAGGTCGCCAGCATCACCGACTCCTCGCGCTCACCGGACATCTCATTCCAGATTTCCTCGGCGGTAAAGCAGCACACCGGCGCCAGCCATCGCACCAGCGCCTCGAGGATATGGTGCATGGCCGTTTGTGCCGAGCGGCGGGCCGGGTGATCCGCGGGCAAGGTGTAGAGCCGGTCCTTGACGATATCGAGGTAAAACGCGCCCATGTCCACCGAGCAGAAATGGTGGAGACGCTGGTAGATATTGAGAAAACGATAGTTCTTGTAGGAGTCGACAATCTCTTCACCGAGTTGACACGCCAGGTCGACGGCGTAGCGGTCCAGCGGCAGCATCTCGTCGGTCGGCTTGATGTGTATTGCCGGATCGAAGTCGTGCAGGTTGCCGATCAGGAAGCGCGAGGTGTTGCGGATGCGCCGGTAGGCATCGGCCACGCGTTTTAGAATTTCGTCGGAGACGCTCATCTCCTGGCGATAATCAGCCGCGGCCACCCAGAGCCTGAGGATGTCGGCACCCAGCGTATTCATGACCTGCTGCGGGGCGACGACATTGCCCATCGACTTCGACATCTTCTTGCCCTCGGCATCGACGGTGAAGCCGTGGGTCAGTACCTGCCGATAGGGTGCTTCGCCGTGCATCGCCACCGAGGTCAGCAGCGAGGACTGGAACCAGCCGCGATGCTGGTCGGAACCTTCCAGGTAAATATCGGCCGGACGAGTCAGTTCATCTCGCTGATCCAGCACGCAGTGATGGGTCACGCCGGAATCGAACCACACATCGAGAATATCGGGCACCGGCTCATAGCACTCGCCGTCCACCCCCAGGCGCTCGGCGATATCGTCGGCATACCAGGCGTCGACGCCCTCCTTGTCAACGATGTCGGCCAGTTTCTTGAGGATATCCGGGGTATCGGGATGCGGCTGCTGGCTGTCGCGGTCGATGAAGAACCCCAGCGGCACGCCCCAGGTGCGCTGGCGCGAGATGCACCAGTCCGGGCGGGTCTCGATCATGCCGCGAATGCGCGCCTGGCCCCAGTCGGGCACCCAGCGCACCTGGTCAATGGCCTTGAGCGCCTGTTCGCGCAGGTTCGCCTGCTCCATGGCGATGAACCACTGCGGCGTGGTGCGGAACGCGGTCGGTGTCTTGTGACGCCAGCAGTGCGGATAGCTGTGGCCGAAATCCTCGGCTGCCAGCAGTGTGCCGTTGACCTTCATGTGCTCGACGAGCTGGGAATTGGCCTTCCAGACGTGCTCGCCGCCGACCACCGGCGTCTCATCGACAAAAATGCCGCGACCGTCGATGGGATTGACCACCGGCAGATCGTAGACCAGGCCGATGTCGAAATCTTCCTGGCCGTGGCCGGGCGCGGTATGAACCGCACCGGTACCGGCTTCGGTCGTGACATGGTCGCCGAGAATGACCGGCACCTGGTAGTCGTTGAACGGGTGCCTGAGCTGCAGGTGCTCGAGCGCTTCGCCCTGCACCGTGCCAATGACCTCGATATTCTCCAGGCCGATGCGCTCACACACCGCCTTACGCAGATCGCTGGCCACCACCAGTTCCCGCATCACACCTTCGCGCTGGCCCCGCACCAGGTCATAGTCAAGCTCGGCATTCAGGCAGACCGCCTGGTTGGCGGGAATGGTCCACGGCGTGGTCGTCCAGATGACGATACCCGCCTCGTCCGACAGCTTTTCCTGTCCGAACAGCGAGGCCAGCCTGGCCGGGTCGGCGGCCGGGAACAGCACGTCGACGGCAATCGAGGTCTTGTCCTGGTACTCGATCTCGGCCTCGGCCAGGGCCGAGCCGCAGTCGAAACACCAGTGCACGGGCTTGACCCCACGCTTGAGGTGTCCGCGCTCGACGATCTTCGCCAGCGCCCGAAGCATGTTGGCTTCGTAGGAGAAATCCCGCGTCGCGTAGGGGTGGGCCCAGTCGCCCAGCCCGCCGAGACGCTTGAAGTCCTCGCGCTGGTTGTCGATCTGGCGGTCGGCGTATTCACGACATTTCTGGCGGAAAGTGGCCGCATCGACCTTGTGCCCCACCTTGCCGACCTTTTTTTCCACCTGCAGCTCGATCGGCAGCCCGTGACAATCCCAGCCGGGGATGTAGGGCGCACGGAAACCGGCCATCAACGCCGAACGCACGACAATGTCCTTGAGAATCTTGTTGACCGCGT
>SKZJ01000203.1 GCA_007127425.1 Wenzhouxiangella sp. | reverse complement strand
TTTGGTGCTTGTGATTTCGAATTTGAGGCTTCTGAATACCCTCGGCCCATGCTGAACCTTCACTGACCTGATCAATGAGCAAGCCTTCGCAGTCCCGTCAAATCAACCGTGCCGAGGTCGTTGACCGGCAGTTTCTCGATTACCTCGATGCACTGGCATCCGGGCAGGTCGAGGCCGCCGGTGCTGCCGGCATTCCCGATGCCGACCTGATTGAATTGTTCGACAGCCAGATGGTCTCTCGCCAGCTTGATCTGATGGCGCGCATCAAGCGCACCGAGAACAAGGTGTTCTACACCATCGGCTCGTCCGGACACGAGGGCAATACACTGCTTGGTCGGCTGACCCGGCACACCGATCCCGCCTTTCTGCACTACCGCTCCGGCGGCTTCATGGCCGAGCGGTACCGCAAGATCGAGGGGATGGATTTCATTCGCGACACCTGCCTGTCGTTCGCGGCCGCCAAGGCCGATCCGACTTCCGGCGGGCGGCACAAGGTCTGGGGCAGCCGGCCCTTGTGGGTGCTGCCGCAGACATCGACCATTGCCAGCCACCTGCCCAAGGCGGTTGGCACAGCGCTGGCCATCGCGCACGGCAGCGGTGGACGGCATGACTTGCCGGTGCCCGACGATTCCATCGTGGTGTGCAGCTTCGGCGATGCCAGCCTCAACCACGCCTCGGCCCAGTCGGCGATCAACAGTGCTGCCTGGAGTCGCCATCAGAACCTGCCCGTGCCCGTACTGATGGTGTGCGAGGACAACGGCATCGGCATTTCCGTACCGACGCCCACCAACTGGGTGGCCGACAGCATGTCGTGTCGCCACGGCATCAGTTATCACTTCGCTGACGGGCTGGACCTCGCCAGCGGTTGGCAGGCGGTCGAGCATGCCGTGTCCGAGTGTCGTCAGCGACGTCGCCCGGTGTTCCTGCACTTGAAGACCACGCGGTTGATGGGGCATGCCGGAACCGACTTCGAGATCGAGTACCGCCCCTCCGCGGAGCTGGAAGCCGCCGAGCGTGCCGATCCCCTGCTGCGCTCCGCCGAGCTGGTCGTGGCGCGCGGTCTGATGACGCCAGCACAGATCCACCGGCGCTACCTGTCCATTCACCGGCAATGCCTGGGCGAGGCCGATCGTGCCGACGGTGCCGGACGACTGACGACCCTGGAAGAGGTGATGACGCCGCTTGCGCCGGTATCAATTGAGGAGGTGGCAGCCGAGTCGGCCCGTGCGCCGGACCATCAAGCCCGGGTCGATGTCTTCGGCAACGAGAAATTGCTGCCGGAGAATCAGCCGGCCCGCCACCTGGCCATACAGATCAACCGTGCCCTGACCGACCTGATGGTCAAGTACCCGCAGGCGCTGGCCTTTGGCGAGGATGTGGCGCGCAAGGGCGGTGTCTATACGGTCACCAAGGGGCTGGCCAAGCGTTTCGGCGGCCGACGGGTATTCAATACGCTGCTTGACGAGACCACCATTCTCGGCCTGGCCCAGGGGTACGGTGCCATGGGTTACCTGCCCATTCCCGAGATCCAGTACCTGGCCTACTTCCACAATGCCTGTGACCAGATCCGCGGCGAAGCCTGCTCGCTGCAGTACTTTTCCAACGGCCAGTTCCGCAATCCCATGGTGATGCGAATCGCCGGTCTGGGCTACCAGAAAGGCTTCGGCGGGCATTTCCACAACGACAATTCGATTGCCGCCCTGCGTGACATCCCCGGCCTGGTGATCGGTTGCCCGTCGCGCGGCGACGATGCGGTGATGATGTTGCGCACCATGGCCGCACTCGCACAGGTCGATGGCCGGGTGTCGGCATTTCTCGAGCCGATTGCGCTCTACATGACCAAGGATCTGCACGACAAGGACGACGGCCTGTGGAGTTTTTCCTACCCGGCAGCCGATCAGTACCTGGCAGTGTGGCAGCCGCGTATCTATGACGAAGCGGCACGCGACCTGTTGATCATTACCTTCGCTAATGGCGTTCCGATGGCGCTGCGGACTGCTCGCGAGCTGTCACGGCGGCACGAGGCGAGCGTGCGGGTCATGGACCTGCGCTGGCTCAAGCCGCTCGACCGCGATGCCATCGTGCAACAGGCCGCGGAGTGTGCGGCCGTGGTGGTGTTCGACGAAGGGCGTCCGGACGGCGGTATCGCCGAGGCGATCATTGCCACGCTGGTCGAGGCCGGGCAGGGCGGAAAGCCGCTGGCGCGGGTGACCGGCGCCGATTGCTACATTCCCCTGGCGGATGCCGCCAACCTGGTGCTGGCAGGCGAGGAACAGCTTCTGGCTGCCTGCCGGGCGGTGCTGGCCTGAGCGGAGCGGCATGGTTTCAGTCGGGGTGTGGCAGGTCGAGACTGTCCTCGAAGCGCCGCGTCAGTTCCTTGATGTCGATGTCCCGTGAGTACAGCCAGCCCTGGACCAGAATGGGTTCGAGTTCGGTCAATGAACGCGCCTGAGCCTGGGTCTCGACGCCCTCGATGACCACGTCCAGCCCCATTTCGCGTGCCAGTTCCGTGATGCGTGGTACCAGGGCCGCCTTGGGGCTGTCGGTGGCCACGGCAGCCGTGAACAGGTGACTGATCTTGATGCCGTGAACCGCCATGTCGTTGAGGTAGGCCAGTCCGCAATAGCCGATTCCGAAGTCGTCGGCGTAGACCTTGAAGCCACGCCTGGATAGTTGTTCGATTCTGGCATGGGCCGCAGCGTTCTCGACCATGGTGCGCTCGGTGATTTCGATGTAGACCTGGGCGGCATTCACGCCCCGCGCAATCAGTTCTCTATCGAGCTTGTCGATCAAGGCATCGTCATCAAGTTCGGCCGGTGCAACGTTGATGGCGATGACGCATTCAGGGTGCCGTCTCAGCCACGGCGAGAGTTCTTCCCCGATGGTTCGGATCATCCGTTCGCTGACCTGGCCGATCAGGCCGGTCCGTTCGGCCAGTGCGATGAATTCCTCTGCCGGCAAGGTATCGCCGTTGTCGTCCTGCCAGCGGGCCAGGGCCTCGAAACCGATCAGGCAATGGTCGGGCAAGCGGATGATCGGCTGGTATTTGGTGTGGATCCAGTCGTTCTCCAGCGCCCGGCGCAGGCGCCGTTCGGGCGTATCTTCCTGGCGCAGGGCAATGAAGATGACGAGGAATAGCGCGAATCCCGCGGCACCACCGAATCCGGCCATGGCCATGCGGATCTGCGGCTGCCAGGCACCCAGTCGATCCTTGGGGAAGTGGAGCATGACGCACAGCCCGCTCCGATCGCTGCAGCGTACGCTGGACAGGCCGTTGCCGCCTGGTGCCGCACTCGAGTGGAACGGGTGCCACTCGGGCTCGGCGGGCGAGTTCGAACTCAGAAACAGTGTTGCCGTTTCCATGGCCGCGGCCAGGTCGGTGACCACGCCGGGGTCGACCAGTGCATTGAATTGCCGGTCTTCGATGACCATGGTGCGAGTTCCTTCTCCGGCCAGCACCTCGCGGTCGGTCTTGAGCCCGAGACCGCCGCGAATCATGATGTCCGGGGGGCTGCCGTGGTATGGCCGTTCCAGGCGCCCCAGCGCGGTGCTGCAGTGGAGCACCCCCTTTTCTATGCGTCCGACATCGCGCAGGAAACGGGCATTGAAAACCTGGGTGCGCATGGCCAGTAGTTCGTCGTCACTGCATCGCGGTTCCAGTGCCTGGCCGAGTTCGGCGAAGACACGACTCGCTTCCTCGATGATGTCGTCGAAGCGCGATGCCAGGCGCAGGCTGGCGCCATCCAGTTCGGCCTGGGCCTGTTGCCTTGCCATCTGGCCGGCGCCGGCATGACCCAGCACCACACCGGTCAGCACCAGGGCCGATGCCAGCAACAATGACCATGTCATCGTTGCTGGGCGCACGTGCCGGTAGACAGGTGCCGTTGATTCGTGCCGGCCATTGTCGGGCGAATGGTTGGTGGTCGGGCCGCTCATCGGGTGGGTCCAGAAGCCAGGGTCTGCCCTTGACGGGTTTTTAACTCTAGCACACGGGCTGTCCAGCCCGATCACACAGGCTATCCAGCCGGCCGGCGATACAGTCAGTCGGTGGCTGCCCTTTCCCAAGGGTCGCCGACTTGTCGCGGCTCCGGTCGCTCGCGGCCGCAATCGCGCAGCATGGTTACGGCCGCCGACATCGAGGGATTGAAGAACTCCTGGACGGTGGATGGGCGAATGGATGCACATACGACTCGTCCATTAGACGCCACGATCCGCGAGTGCATTCCACCGTCGGCCGCTTGCCAGTGTTCGCGGCTGGGAGCCACCGTCCCGACATAAGTATCCATCCAGCCGGTTGCGCCCGGAAGGCGCGGGGCGGGGCGGAAGGAGAGGGTGGAAGAGCGGGTGCGGTCATCCTCCTCAGTTGCATCGCCGGCCAGTTGCATTGCCTGACGGCGGATTTCATCCGTGTCGGGAGAAGTCGGCTCGGCTGGCTCCGGCTGTGTTGCACCTGGTGACGATGCCGGTTCGGCAGATGCGGTGGCCGGTGCTTCCGGATGGGCCGCCGCGGTCTCTGGCTGAGCCGACGTTTCGGGTTCCGGCTCAGGAGCGGGCGATGTTGGCGGCGCGGGCAGGGCAACCAGAGTGACGCCACTCGGCCGGGGCTGGCTTGATGGAGGACTCAGCGTTACAGGCACAAGAAGCAGCAATGCATGGGCGAGCAGCGAGATCGCCAGGATCAGCAGGAGCTTTCGACCTTTTGGAGGGTTGTTCGGCATGGGGTGTCGAAGCAAGTCGGACAACGGTTGCAGACGCGGCGATGGTAGACTACCGCCTTTCGCGTTAAGAGGATGAAAGATGGGATTCCAGCATGTAAAAATGCCCGATTCGGGCGACAAGATTCGCATCGAAGACGGCCAGCTGGTCGTCAGCGACGAGCCCGTACTGGGCTTCATCGAGGGTGATGGTATCGGCGCCGACATCACGCCGGCCTGCATGAAAGTCTGGAACGCTGCCGTGGAAAAAGCCTATGGCGGCAAGCGTCGCGTGCACTGGGCCGAGCTCTATCTCGGCGAGAAGGCCGCCGGCATTTATGACGGCGACTACTTCCCGCAGGAAACGCTCGATGCCATCAAGGAACTCAACGTGGCCATCAAGGGCCCGCTCACCACGCCGGTGGGCGAAGGTTTTCGTTCTCTCAACGTATCGCTCAGGCAGACGCTGGACCTGTATGCCTGCGTGCGCCCGGTCAAGTGGTACGAAGGCGTACCCTCGCCGCTGAAGAAGCCGCACGAGGTGGATGCCGTCATCTTCCGTGAGAACACCGAGGATGTTTACTGCGGACTTGAATACGAGTCAGGCACGCCGGAGAACGAAAAGCTGGCCAAGTTCCTGCGTGAGGAAATGGGAGCGGAATTTTTCGAAGGCGCCGGCATCGGCATCAAACCGATTTCCGCCTACGGCAGCAAGCGCCTGGTGCGCAAGGCGATTCAGTACGCCATCGACAACAATCGCAAGTCGGTGACCCTGGTGCACAAGGGCAACATCATGAAGTTCACCGAGGGCGCGTTCCGCAAGTGGGGATACGAACTCGCTGCCGAAGAGTTCGGCGACGTCACCATCACCGAGGATGAACTCTGGGAAAAGCACGACGGCAAACAGCCGGAAGGCAAGATCGTCATCAAGGATCGTATTGCCGACATCATGTTCCAGCTCATGCTGCTGCGGCCGGCCGATTTCGATGTGCTGGCGACGATGAATCTCAACGGCGATTACCTGTCCGACTCACTGGCGGCCGAAGTCGGCGGCATGGGTATTGCACCGGGTGCCAACATGGCCGATAACGTGGCGGTGTTCGAGGCAACCCACGGGACCGCCCCCAAATACGCCGGTCAGGACAAGGTCAACCCGAGTTCGCTGCTGTTCTCCGGCTGCATGATGTTCGACTACATCGGCTGGCCCGAAGTCACCAAGCTGATCGAGGATGCCTTCGAAGCGGTCGTCGGTAACAAGATCGTGACCTACGATTTTGCCCGCCAGATCGACAATGCCACCGAAGTCAAGACCAGCGGCTTTGCCGATGCCCTCGTCGACGCCATCAACAAGAGCTGAGGCGGTGCACGAGGAATGGTCTCTGGCCCGCACCGCGCTGGCCGAGACCGATCCCGAATGCAAGTGCCGGCTGGTCGATGAGCTGGCCGAGCGGATCGCGTCAGGCCAGTGGCAGCCCTCCGATCCCGGCGCACCGGGACTCCTTGCCTGCGGTCGTCCCGGACGGCCGCAGTTGGTCAACCCACGGCGCCTTCCCAAGCGCCGTCTGGGCACCACCGAGGGTCGGATCGCACTGATCCACGCCGTTGC
>SKZJ01000188.1 GCA_007127425.1 Wenzhouxiangella sp. | reverse complement strand
GGGCCGATCTCGCCGGTGCGCTCGACGTGGGTGCCGCCGCAGGGTTGCAGGTCGACGCCGGGAATGTCGATCAGGCGAATGCGACCGGCGCCTTTCGGCGGCTGGACCGACAGGGTCTTGACCAGTTCGGGCCTGGCTTCGAGTTCGGCCTCGTCGATCCAGCGTGAGCCGACGGCATGGTCGGCTTCGATCAATGCATTGAGGGCTTTCTCGACCTCCGCCTTTTCGGGGGCATCGGGCAGGTCGAAGTCCAGGCGGCCGCTGCCGTCAGATACCTGGCCGCCGGTGACCGGGTAGGGCAGCACGGCGGAGAGCAGGTGAAGGCAGGTGTGCATGCGCATCAGGCGGTGGCGGCGCTCGAAATCGATTGTGGCGGTCACTTCCGCGCCCCTGTTCGGTCTCTCACTACCTTCGGCCAGCACGTGGACGATCGTGTCATCGTGCCCGTGGCGGGTGTCGATGACCTCGGCCTCGCCGCCGTCCCAGCGCAGGGTGCCCGTATCGCCGGGTTGTCCGCCACCTTGCGGATAGAAAACGGTGGCGTCGAGGATCACGCCGTGCTCGGTCACCGCTTCGACCCGGGCCGTGCATTCGCTGCGATAGGCATCATCCCTGAACAGTGTGTCGGTCATGGCAGGTCGACTCCGCTGTTTGCGCCTGGTCCGTGGTCAATCGTCGTCGCGGTAGATGCTGATCTCGACCGAGCCGTCGGTGCGGATGGCGGCGCGGTACATGCCGGCGGTGTTGAACGGCATGGCGACGTTGCCTTTCGCATCGATGGCGATGACGCCGCCGTCGCCGCCGGCCTCGACCAGTACCTGGTTGACCACGGTGTCGGCGGCCTCGGCCAGGCTCAGGCCGGCATGGCTCATGCGGGCACAGATGTCGTAGGCGACCACGTGGCGGATGAAGAACTCACCGTGGCCGGTGGCGCTGACTGCGCAGGAGCGGTTATCGGCGTAGGTGCCGGCACCGATGATGGGCGAGTCGCCCACCCGGCCCCAGCGCTTATTGCTCATGCCGCCGGTGGAGGTGGCTGCAGCCAGGTTGCCATCGACGTCGACGGCAACAGCACCGACGGTGGAGAACCAGTCCTCGGACAGTTGCGTGCTGGCCTGGCCCTCGTCGGATTCGCGTGCCTGAATGTCGCGCAGTTGCTGCAGGCGGAAGTCGGTGATGAACCAGTCATCGTCCTTGAATTCGATGCCGTGGCCGCGTGCGAACTCCTCGGCCCCTTCGCTGATCAGCATCACGTGGGGCGATTCATGCATGACCTTGCGTGCGGCCAGGATGGGGTGGCGAATGCCGCGCACACCGGCGACCGCACCGGCATCAAGCGTGGCGCCGTCCATGATGGAGGCGTCCATTTCCACGGTCTCGGCGTTGGTCAGCACGGCGCCTCGCCCGGCGTTGAACTCGGGTGCATCTTCCAGCACATTGACCGCGGCAGTGACCGCATCCATGCTGTTGCCGCCCTCGACCAGGATGCCGTGACCCTCGCGCACTGCGCGCTCGAGCGCGTCGCGTATGGCCTGCTCGCGTTCCTCGGTCATCTGGCCGCGTTCGATGGTGCCGGCGCCGCCGTGAATGGCGATGGCGATGGGGGCATCAGCCATGAGCGCACCTGGCAGCAGGGCGAGAACAATCAGTGCACGTTGCAACATTTCCATTTTCCTTTTCCGGGGCTATGTCCATGACCGCCAGAGTCTACCATCGCCGCTATACTGATCGCAGTTGTCCCATTTCTGGAAAAGACGAATGCCAGTCGCAATTACCCTGTTCTACGCCAGCGTGCTGGCGGTACTGTTTCTGGTCCTGTCGGTTCGGGTGGTGCTGCTGCGCCGTCGGCTCCGGGTCGGCGTGGGTACCGGCGGCCAGCAAACGCTGGAGCTTGCCGTACGCGCACATGCCAATTTTTCCGAGTACGTACCGCTGGCGCTGGTCATGCTGTTGGCCCTGGAGGTGGGAGCCGGTGCGCCAGTCTGGCTGTTGCACCTGCTTGGCATCATGCTGGTCGTTGGACGAGTGCTGCATGGACTGGTTGGGCTCAACCGGGGTGCCGGCACCTCGCCGGGACGCTTCTTCGGCACCTTGCTGACGTGGCTGGTGCTCCTGGTGTCAGCGGTCACCGGGCTCGCGGTCGCCTTCAACGGGTGGCTGGCCGCTTAGTCCGGACCAGTACAGCGCGGTGTGAATCTTCGGATCCAGCGCAAGGCCTGCCCGATGGCGCTCTGTCAACCATTCGTCGATGCGTTCGCGCCCGATGCAGTGGACGACAATGTCTTCACTGCCGTCACCGCCGCCGGGCCCCGTACGGACGAGGTCCGTCGCCTCGATGAAGGTCACTTCCTCGTCGGTCAGCCCGGCTGAGGTCGGGCAGCGGATCAGTGTCCGGAGCCGGCCCGCACGCCAACCGGTTTCTTCTTCAAGCTCGCGTCCGGCCGCTTCGAGCAGGGATTCGGCCTCCTGGCCGACTTCATCACCCACCAGACCGGCCGGCAGCTCGATGGTTCGTCGGCCGACAGGTACGCGGTACTGCTCGACCAGCAACAGCTCGTCATTCGGCGTCCAGGCGATGATGACGACAACGCCGTGGCGTCGGATCACGTACTCCCAGCCATCCTTTGAACCCAGCGCGAGGTAGTCTCCCGAGTACAATATCCGTTTGTCCTGGCTCATGTGTTGTGCCTCGGTTTGTCGCCGGAGCGGCGTGATCGGGATGAACATTTGTCGCCGCGGGCAGTCCCAATGGCGCAGCGACTCATTTACCAAAGATAACAGGATCGACTATGCGCAACCTTCTATTTCTCGCCCTGGCGCTCATGCTTGTCTTGCCGTTTTCCGCGGCAGGCCAGGAGGCCGGCCAGCCGCCGTCCGGTCAGCAGTTGTCGCACTGGCTGAACCAGGCGGCCCGGGCCTACCACGCCGAAGATCACGAGGCCTGGGTTGAAGCGACCACCCAGCTGCATCGCCTGCGTCCGTACAACCAGGATTTCATGACACACCTGGTCAAGGGTCATGCCCTTACCGGCGATCTCAACGCCGCCTTCGACATGATGCTGAAAATGCAGCAGCAGGGGTTGGCCGCCGACTGGGACTCCGTGGACGAGGTCGAGTCGATGCGAGGCACGCGGCTTTACGATCATTTGCGCGATCTCATGAACGAGGCCGGCGAGCCTTTCGGCGATGTCGAGCGTTGGTCGACCATGGGTGAGGACGTGGTGATGCCCGAGGCACTCGCACGCGATGCCGAAGGTGAGCGCATGTTTCTCGGAACGGTTCGTGACGGCCACATCCTGGTCAGCAACGATGACGGCGAAAGCTGGGAGCACTTCGCTTCACCGGAGACACACGAGCAGTTGCAGGGTGTCTTCGATCTGGTGATCGATGCCGAGAATGGTTACCTCTGGGTGGCCACGGGACACGTGCCGCAGTTCCAGGGAGAGCCTCGCGAGGATGGGGTGCGCAGCAGCCTTCTGCGTTTCGACCTGGAGTCGGGTGAACTCGATACGGAATTTCCGCTAAGCAGCGGCAGCGGGCGCAACCTGCTCGGCAGCCTGGCGGTCGCCGCCGACGGCACCGTCTATGCCGCAGATACCATGGCGCCGATGATCTATCGCCTGGACGACGAGGAAGTGGGCTTGCAGCCCTACTTCGGCCATCGCAACTTCACCAGCCTGCGCGGACTGGCACTGGGTGCCGATGACCGGTTGCTCTACATCGCCGACTATGAGTTGGGGGTCTTCGTCATCGATGCCACCGGGGGAGAACAGGCCTGGAAGCTGGCCGTACCCGAAACGCTCAACCAGGGGGGTATCGATGGGCTGTTCTACTGGGAGGGTCATCTGGTGGCCATCCAGAACGGGATTGCGCCGCAACGCGTGGTTCGACTGAAGCTGGGGCCGGATGGTCTCGGCGTCGTCGCCGTCGCGCCGGTCGCCGCCGCACGGCCGGAGTTCGACACGCCCACCTTCGGGGTGATGGATGACCAGGACTTGTACTTCCTCGCCGGCAGTCACTGGCAGCATGTCGATGCCGAGGGCAATCCCCGCGGCTCGCTACCCGAGATCGCGGTACTCAAACTGGATGTGAATGCCGCGAGTGTGCGCGCGGTCGGGCAGGAAGTGCTGGAACAACTGCAGCGCCAGCAGCAGGGTCAGTAACCCGACCGGTGCCCGTCCGGGCTCCGGTCCCGCAAACGATGAAGGCGCTCGCGTAGCGGGCGCCCGAATCCGAGCCCGTCAAGCAGGGCATCGAGCGAGTCACCGCAACCGCCGTTTCGGGAGATCACGGTCGGACGTTCGATGTGGGGGATATCGCTGGCCAGTCCGGTCAGGCGGCGGGCGAGACGGGCGGCCGCTTCGTGCTCGCGCAATCTGGCCGCGAGTTTCTTCGCGCCTCTGATCTTCAGCCAGGCAATCTCGTCGAGACGCGAGTAGATCGCATCGAGATCACCGAAATGCGCCAGCAAGGCCGCGGCCGTCTTCGGGCCCACGCCCGGCACCCCGGGAATGTTGTCGACCGCATCACCTGCTAGCGCGAGGAAGTCGGGAATCTGCGAGGGATGCACGCCAAAGTGCTCATGCACGCCGGCAGCATCCAGTCGCCGGCGGCGCGAGAAATCCCACCAGCTGTCTCCGGGGCCAACCAGTTGGGCCAGGTCCTTGTCGCCGCTGACCACGCACACCGGGTGTTGCCGGGCGCGGCAGTCGGCAGCCAGCGTGGCGATGAGGTCGTCGGCCTCGTACCGGTTGTCGGCGAAGACGGCGACGCCGAGCGCGCGCGACAGGTCCTTGCACCAGCCGAACTGGCGCCTTAGTTCATCCGGCGCCGGATCGCGGTTGGCCTTGTAGTCGGGATAGATCTCGTTGCGAAACGAACTGGTCAGCGATTCATCGAAGGCAATGGCCACTTGCTCGGCCCGCGTCTGCTCGAGCAGTTCGCAGAGAAATCGGGCAAAGCCGTAAACAGCATTGGTCGGGTTGCCGGCCGGGTCCATGAAACGGTCCGGCATCGAATGCCAGGCGCGGAATATGTACAGGCTGGCATCGACGAGATATGCGGGTTGCTGGTCGCTCATCGGCATCATTATGCCCGAATGACTAGAGTACTTTCTCGCTTGCGATGTGCGGCTGGTGACGTTCGCAAAAGGCGGAATTCAAGCTGTGAGAATGGGCTGGCCGGTTTCCAGGCGTTTTCGGAGCACGCTGTTGCGAGGAAAGTGCGCGAGCAGGAACTCCATCTGGTCGGCCAGGATTCGACGACCTTGCAGGTAGACGTACTCGGCGTGGGTCGGCGTGAAGGGAATGGCCAGCAACTGCATGCCCGATTCCTCGGGGGTACGCGATCCCTTGTGGTTGTTGCAACGCTTGCACGCGGTCACCACGTTGGCCCAGATGTCGGCACCCCCCTGAGCCAGCGGCTTGACGTGATCGCGCGAAAGCAGGCGGTCGGGGAACTGCTCGCCGCAGTACAGGCAAAGGCTCTCATCACGCCGGAACAGTGCCCGGTTCGACAGCGGCGGCGTGTAACAATCGTAGAAGCGATGGGCGTCGGGGTGCGAGCCCTGGGTGGCGATGATGGCGTTGACCGGGATGCAGGTCTGCCGACCACTGCGTGCGTTGATGCCGCCGTGCAGCTTATAGAGCACGCTGCCGAGCGCGTAGCTGACCTGTCCGAGCACGATCAGACGAACAGCGGACTGGTAGCCGATCCATTCGAGCGGCATGCCGGTCACGTCGGTACGCAGAACTTGTTGATCCAGGTTCAACATCCAGTGCTCCGCAGGTCGATACCGCCCCCGGATATGGGGGTGGCGTTTCCCGATCTGCGTTTATATCATCCGGTTTTTGGCGGCAATTGCAAGCCCCCTTGACGTGAAACCATTTGCTGCCATCTCCAGTCAAAAACCGCGCTGTTGGAAACACTTGAGGACCTCGAATCCATGCGCACGTCAGTACAAACTTGCCTGATCATCGTTCTTTTTGCCGTGATGGCCCCCGTCTGGTCGGCCCTGCCGGCGGAAGTCGATGGTGAACCCATGCCGTCACTGGCCCCGATCCTCGAGCGGGTGACCCCGGCGGTGGTCAACGTGCACACCCGAACGCGTGTTCAAGTGCGTGCCAGCCCGTTCTTCGACGACCCGTTCTTCCGGCGCTTCTTCGATTCTCCGGCCGTGCCGCGCGAGCGCGTCCAGCAAAGCCTGGGGTCGGGCGTCATCGTCGATGCCGAGGCCGGCCTGATCCTCACCAACAACCATGTCATCGACGGTGCCGACGATATCGCCGTGATGCTCGAAGACGGTCGCGAACT
>SKZJ01000267.1 GCA_007127425.1 Wenzhouxiangella sp. | reverse complement strand
CTTCGTCATCGACGAGTCACATATCGACATTCACATGCGCCTGATGCGCAAGGGAACAGAATGCTTCGCAGTCGGGCTGCACCTGGCGCTCGAGCCGATGTCGACTGGTTCCATGCGCCGCATGCCGTTGGTGTTCCCGTTCATGACGGCGCGGGTAATGGCCGGAATTTACTGGCAGGCCGCCCGGCTGTGGCTCAAACGCATCCCCTTCTACCCGCACCCCGATCGAACGTGAGACAAGAACAAATGAGTCAATCGCCTTCCACTGCTACACACACAATGCCCCGGGAGCGTGTCCGGACCTCGCGCCTCGACCTTTGGCTTCGCAAGCGCGTGCTGATGCGACTGGTCGGCCTCAAACATGCCGGGCTGGTTATTCATGACCCGGTCGGCACCACGCGCCTGGGCCAACCCGGTGCCGAGTTGCAGGCTGAGGTCGAGGTCAGTGACATGCGCTTCTGGCGCCTGATGGCAACCGGAGGCAGCGTGGGTGCGGCCGAGGCCTATATGGCCGGTCTGTGGGACACGCCCGACCCGGTCGCCGTGGTGCGCGTTCTGGCCCGCAATCGCAATGCCCTGCCGGAACTTGAACGCGGCGGGGCGCGCTTCACCAACGCCTTGCTCGGGTTCTGGCATGCGCACAACCGCAACAGCTTGAGCGGCAGTCGCCGCAACATCTCCGCCCATTACGATCTCGGCAATGACTTCTTTGGCACCTGGCTCGATCGCGGCATGATGTACTCCAGCGCGCTTTACGAGCGCGCCGATGACGATCTCGAACAGGCCCAGTTCAACAAACTCGAGCGTATCTGCCGCAAACTCGACCTGGGTCCGGACGATCACCTGCTCGAGATCGGCACCGGCTGGGGCGGGCTGGCGATCCACGCCGCCGAACGATATGGCTGCCATGTGACCACCACGACCATCTCGCGTGAACAGTACGACCATGCGACTGCCGCCGTTGCTGCCGCCGGCCTGTCGGACAAGGTGCGCGTGCTGATGCAGGATTACCGGGATCTGGACGGGGAGTACGACAAGCTGGTTTCGGTCGAAATGATCGAGGCGGTTGGTCACCATTATCTTGATACCTACCTGGCCACCATCGACAGGCTGCTCAAGCCGGAGGGCCTGGCGCTGATCCAGGCGATCACCATCGAGGATGGGCGGTATCGCGATGCCCTGAGCAATGTCGACTTCATCAAGCGCTATATCTTTCCCGGCAGTTTCATTCCGTCGGTCAGTGCGATCACCGCGAGCATGGCCCGGTCGAGCCGGCTGGGTCTGATCGAACTGGCCGATTTCGGTGCCAGTTATGCACTGACCCTGAAAAGCTGGCGCGAACGCTTCGAGGCGTCGTGGGAATCGATCAGTGAGATGGGTTTCGATGACATTTTCAGGCGTCGCTGGCGCTGGTACCTGGCCTACTGCGAGGGCGGGTTCCGCGAGCGTGCCATCAGCGACGTGCACTTGCTGATGGCCGGGCCGGACTGGCGACCTGCCTCCGATTGCGGCCTGAGTGCGGGGCAGCCATGAAACGGGACCTCCTGGTCAACCAGGGATTGTTCCAGGCCGCCTGGCCGGCCTGCGTTGTGGGCGCGGCGTTCAACGTGGCCTGGACCGGCTGGCTGGTCGTCGGCGCGTTGGCGGCCTGGCAGCTCCAGGCGTCGCGGCGACATCGGCTGGACTGGCGCATTATTGCCGTGTGCCTGGCCGTCGGGCTGACCCTTGACACGGCCTGGATCCGCCTGGGCCTGCTCGAATACACCATGCCCTGGCCCTCGCCGAACTTTGCGCCGGCGTGGATCATGCTGCTATGGCTGGCACTGGCGCTGGTGATCAACCATTCCATGGCCGTGTTCAAGCAACGACTGCTGCTGGTCGGCGTGCTCGGTGCCGTCAGTTCGCCGCTGTCGTATTTCGCCGGTTCGCGCTTCGGCGCGGTCGAGTGGCTGGCGCCGGCTTGGCAGGTGGTGCTTGCCACCGGCTTGAGCTGGGCAGTGCTTCTGCCCGCGCTGTTCTGGTTGGCCAGGGAAAGCGTCACGCCGGCCTGGCCGAACGAATTTCCCCGATACCGGAGTCCGACATGAAACCCATTGACCTGGCCGAACGCGGCCTGGCCCCCGACTGGGTCATTCGCCGCGGCATTCGTGCGTTGCTCAAGCGACGCCTGATCCAGGAACACGCCAATGACCCGGAAACGCAGGCACGTCGATACCGCGAGTTGATCGACGAATTGCGGGAGTCGGCCATCGCCATCGAGACCGACAAGGCCAACGAGCAGCACTACGAAGTGCCCGCGATGTTCTATCAATTGGCATTGGGCTCGCATCTCAAGTATTCATCCGCCTACTGGCCGGACGGGGTGAACCATCTCGATGAGGCTGAAGCGGCAATGCTGGAGCAGACTTGCGAGCATGCCGACCTGGCCGAGGGTCACGACATTCTTGAATTGGGTTGTGGCTGGGGCTCTCTGACCCTTTGGATGGCCGGGCGTTACCCGGGTTGCCGTATCACTGCGGTCTCGAACTCGGCGTCGCAGCGGGCGCATATCGAGGCCCGGGCACTGGAGCTGGGATTCGACAACATTGAAGTCATCACCTGCGATGTCAACGAGCTGCAACTCGATCGGCAGTTCGACCGGGTCGTGTCGGTGGAAATGTTCGAGCACGTGCGCAACTACCGCGACCTGCTGCAACGCGTGGCCGGCTGGATGAAGCCGCAGGCTCGCCTGTTCGTCCACATTTTCTGTCATCGATACCTGGCCTATCCCTTCGAAGCGCACGGCGAGGGCAACTGGATGGGCAAGTACTTCTTTACCGGCGGGTTGATGCCGGCCGCCGACACCCTGTTACACTTTTGCGATGACGTGCAGATTGAAAAGCGCTGGTTGTTTTCCGGGCAGCATTACGCACGAACGGCGCGAGCCTGGCTGGACAACATGGACGCCCGTCGGCAGGCGGTTCGCCAGGTGATGCAAGAGACTTACGGCGACGATGCGGCGATCTGGCAGCAACGCTGGCGCATATTCTTCATGGCCTGTGAGGAGTTGTTCGGCTTCGACCAGGGCAACACCTGGCTCGTTGCCCACTATCGCTTCACACGACGTTAGCGGTATGCCTTTCCGACGACTTTTCAGTGGCGGGATCAAGACCAAGCTGGTCAAGGTCTTTGTGCTGCAACTCCTGGCCATCAGTATTGCCACTGTGCTTGGGGTCTACGCCGCAGCCTGGGTCGTCGAGCGCGTGCTGGTGAAGGAGGCACTCAACGGTGAGGCCGAGCATTTCTGGACGCACTACCGGGCCGACCCGGACTTTGCCCTGCCCAATACCAACAACCTGCGCGGCTACCTGGCGCCGGGCGGCGATGAATCCGGTCTTCCGACCTGGCTGCACGGCGAAGCCCCCGGTTTCCGGCGCGTCGACGAGGGGCCCGATTCCGAGCCGGTGATTCACGTCAGCGAGGATGGCGGCGACCGCCTTTACCTGCTGTTCGACGAAGTCCAGGTTTCACAACTGGCCTTCTACTTCGGCGTGGCACCGCTGACCGGCGTGCTGCTGCTGATCTACATTCTGGCCTGGGTCGGATATGTCATGTCCCGGCGTGCGGTGTCGACCGTTGTGCAACTGGCCGATGCGGTACGCAACTACGACTTTCGTAGCGGACAGCTCGAAGAGCTCGATCCCGAAAACTTCGGGGCCGCTGCCGATACCGAGACGCTGGCTCTGATCAATGCCTTCAACCAGTTCATCCACCGCCTGGAGTCCTTCATCCAGCGTGAGCGCAACTTCACCCGCAATGCCAGCCACGAACTGCGTACACCCCTGGCGGTGCTGCGTGCCAACCTCGACCTGGTCACGCGCAAGCAGGGTGACGACTGCCCGGACGCGCCGACTTTCCAGCGCATGGCGCGCACGGTGCGTGACATGGAAAGCCTGGTCGAAACGCTGCTGATCCTGGCGCGTGAAAGCGAATCGCGCCTCAGTTGGTCCACGGTGCTGGTCAACGACTTGCTGGCCGATGTGCTCGAGCAGGTTGAGCGTGCCGTCGATCGGCCGCAAGTGGCCACGGCGATACGCGCCACAGGCGTCATGGAGATCGGTGCACCCGAACGGGTGCTGGCCATCATCTTCACCAACCTGTTGCGCAATGCGCTGAGCTATACCGAGCAAGGCCACGTCCATGTCCTGATCAATCGCAACGGAGTGACTGTTCAGGACTCCGGCTGCGGCATGAGCGAGGCCGATCTGGAGCGCATGTTCGAGCCCTTCTACCGCGGACATGATCGCTCCAACGAAGGCTACGGTCTGGGCATGCCCATCGTTCGGCGCTTGTGCGACCGGTTCGGGTGGAAGATTCACGCCGATAGTGAGTTGGGCGCCGGCACCGAGATCCGCATCGAGTTTCCGCAGGCCACCTTCAAGCCCTTCGCCGGTTCCGGTTGAGGCTCTGGAAGTGATCCTCACGCAGAGGCACAGAGACGCAGAGTACGCAGTGAAATGATAAAGGCTGAACACTGATCCGGAAATCAGGGTGTACACAGGTTGTTCCTGGCCTATGCGATCCCTGCGAACTCAGCGCCTCTGCGTGAAACCGAGCTACACCGGGCCGTGCCCAAGCCCTTATCATGGGGGACTCTCCATAGTGTTCGAAACCTGAGATGTCCGTTCAACCAGCGACGGCCCGTGCCGGGGCCAATATTGCCCTGGTCAAGTACTGGGGCAAGCGCGATGCGCGTCTGAACCTGCCGGCGGCCGGGTCGATTTCGGTCACCCTGGCGGGCCTGGAAACGCGCACCACCGTCTCGCCACTGCCGGAGCTGGATGCCGATGAATTGATGCTCGACGGCCAGCCGGCATCCGCCGAACGAATCGTGCCTGTACTGGACCGTTACCGGATGCTCTCCGGCCAGGATCAGCATTGCCGGGTCGAGTCCACCAACAGTTTTCCCACGGGAGCCGGTCTGGCGTCTTCGGCATCGGGCTTCGCAGCGCTGGTGGTGGCCGCCGATGCGGCTTTCGGTACCCGTCTCGATGCCGCTCGCTTGTCGGAACAGGCACGCCTGGGCTCGGGGTCGGCTGCGCGCTCGATCTTCGGTGGATTCGTCGAAATGGCCGCAGGTCACGGGGACGATGGCCGCGACGCCGTGGCACACCCCTTGCTCGATGCCGCTGACTGGCCGCTCGAGGTGGTGGTGGCCATTACCGAGATCGGGCCCAAGTCGGTATCGTCGACCGACGGCATGAATCGAACCATGAAGACCTCACCCTATTACCCGGCCTGGGTGGACTCGGTGCCGGAAGACCTCGAGCGGGCGCGGCAGGCCATTGACGCGACCGATTTCGAGGCATTGGCGGAGGTGTCGGAGTCGAGTGCACTCAAGATGCATGCCTCCGCCCTGGCTGCGCAACCGGGGCTGCTTTACTGGAATCCGGCCACCGTCGCCTGCCTGCATGAAGTGCGCGCCCTGCGTGCCGCCGGCACCGGCGTGTTTTTCACGGTCGATGCCGGGCCCCAGGTCAAGGCCATCTGCCTGCCGGGGCAGGGTGCGCGGGTTGCCGGCCGGCTGGCCGGGGTTGACGGTGTGGAGCGAGTGATCGAAACGACTCTTGGGCCGGGGGCGGGTGTACTGACATGAGCCGGATCCTGGCCAGTGCGCCCGGCAAGGCCGTGCTTCTGGGCGAATATGCCGTGCTGGACGGTGCGCCCGCCCTGTCGCTGGCGATCAACCGCCGTGCCCGGGTGGAACTGGAGCCATCCAGGGATGCCGACGGCCTGATCGAGGCATCCCAGCTCGGTATCGAGCCGGTCCGCTTCGAGTTATCCGATGATGGCGTGGTCAAGTGGGATTGCTCCGATTGGCCCGCGTTTCGCCGAACCGGGGCGATCATCGAGCACCTGGTGGCCCATGCCCGGCGCCGTTTTGGTGCGTTTCCTCCTTTCAGGGCCCGGATCGACACGGCCGAGTTGTTCGCCGGCTCCGTCAAGCTGGGGCTGGGCTCGAGTGCTGCCGTCACGGTGGCGCTGGATGCGGCGATCACGGCCCATGCCAGCGGGCGTCGGGCCCAGGAGTCTCCCGGCGTCGTACTCGAGCGCCTGCTGCCCGTCTACCGCGGTACCCAGGGTGGGCATGGTAGCGGCATCGACCTGGCATCCAGCCTGTTCGGCGGCTTGATCGGCTACCGCCTGGCGGGTAGTCGTCCGGTCGTGCAACGCCTTGAAATGCCGAGTGGTCTCGGCCTGCTGTTTGTCTGGACGGGGACGGCCGCATCCACCCCCGACCTGGTCGCCGCGTGGCGTCGATGGTCACGCGACCATGTCGAGAAGGCGGGT
>SKZJ01000093.1 GCA_007127425.1 Wenzhouxiangella sp. | reverse complement strand
GTCCAGCGCTGCCAGCCGCGCAGACGACAGCGGCGCTCGATCTGATCGTTGAATGCCTCCGGATTGCTGGCCGATGCACCCAGACCCTGACGACCGGCCCACTCCAGCAGGCCGTGCAGGAAAGTGCCGGGACCCGGGCCGCGCGGAAAACCGTGCGGGCTGTCGACGGCAGCCACAGTGATTCGCTCTTCGGGTGAGGTCTCGGCTTCCTCCAGCGCCTGGTCCTCGGCCGCACTCTCGATGTCCACCGCTGGTGCGGCACCGATCTGGCGAATGGCCGAGTAACTGGCAATCCACCACGGTTGCCGTGGGCGGCCATCGTACTCACGCGCCGGCTGCAGGGTTTCGGTGGCCGAGTCGATCAGGGCGTGAACTGCCGACGCTTGTCTCAGGGGTTCGATCCGGAGCTGATCACAGCCCATGGCCAGTCGATCAAGCAATTCGTGCATGGAGCGCGGCTGATCATCCTCATCGGCCAATCCCAACAGAAGGTGCCCGAAAGGGTGTTCGTCCAGCGCCGGGGCGGCGTTCTTGCCACCACCGCTGCGCGTGGGTGCTGTACCCAGCCAGCAGGCATGACGTGCCCGGGTCACCGCCACGTAGAGCAACCGCAGGTCTTCCTGGATGCGTTCGCGCCGGGCGGCCGCCAGGGCATTGTCGTCACCGGCGATATCGAGCACCCGCCGGCCCTCCCCATCGTGATAGGTCAGCCAGTCGGTCTTCTTCTCCTCGCGATAGCCGCATACGAAGGGCAGAAACACCAGCGGATATTCCAGCCCCTTCGACGAGTGGATGGTCACCACCCGCACCAGTTCAGCGTCGCTTTCCAGGCGCAGGATCTGCTCATCGACCTCGCCGCGCTGATCGGCACCGAGCTGCTCTTCCAGCCACTGGATCAGGGCCTGCTGGCCATCGAGCGACTGGCTCTCGGCCTGCAGTAATTCGGCCAGGTGCAGCAGGTTGGTCAAGGCGCGTTCGCCGTCGGTCGGGCTGGCCAGCAGGCGAGCGGGCATATCGAAATGCGCCAGCAGACGCCGCAGCATGGCCAGCACGCCCTGGCGTTGCCAGATGCGATGGAAGACGGCAAAGTCGTCGAACAGCGATTCCAGCCGCTCCTCGTCCTGGTTGATCCGGTCGAGTTCGGCCAGCGTTCGCGCCATGGCCCGGGTGCCCAGGGCGGCCCGCAGCCGGCGATCGTCATCCGGCTCGGCCACCGCCCGCAGAATCAGCGAAAGATCCTGCGCCTGTTCGGTATCGAAGACCGAGTCGCGGTCGGACAGAAAAACGCTGGACACGCCGCGCTCACTCAGGGCATCACGGACCATCCGGGCCTCCATGCCGCTGCGCACCAGCACGGCGATATCGGCCGGCTTGAGTGCGGTCAGCTCGTCATCACGAACGAAGCCGGCCTGCCCGGTAGCCGCCTGGTTGAGCAATTCGGTCACCTGGGCGGCCGTCTGCCCGGCCATGGCATCACGATAGGCACCCAGCGGCAGGTTACGGCTGCCTTCGGCCTCGGCGTGATACCACAACGTCATCGCCGGCGGTATCTCCCCATCGACCTGCAGCACCTCTTCGCGCCCACGCGCGCGCACCGGTTCGAATGGAATACCGTGTTCCGGGTCGCTGCCAAACGCGAACGCGCCCTCGGGATGGCCCTCACCGCTGCCGAACAGGTGATTGGCCGCGGCCACCAGCCCTTCACTGGAGCGGAAATTGCGATCCAGCGTGTAGTGGTTCTCCGTGGCACGCCGGGCCTTGAGGTAGGTGTGAATATCGGCTCCGCGAAAGCCGTAAATGGCCTGCTTGGGGTCACCGATCATCAGCAGGCCGCAATCCGGCTCAGCCCCGGAATCGCACTGCCCCCAGACCCGCTCGAATACCCGGTACTGGACCGGGTCGGTGTCCTGGAACTCGTCGACCAGGGCCACCGGAAAGGCTTCCAGAATGCGCGCTTGCAAGCGTTGCCCTTCGGGCCGGTCCAGGGCGTCGTCGAGGTGGGTCAGCAGATCATTGAAATCCAGTCGGTTATGGCGCTGCTTCTCGGCATGAAAACGCCGGCTGATATGGCGCGCGGCGTGCTGCCAGATGCCCGACTGCCAGTCGGGAACATCCCCCAGTGCCTCCACCTCGCTCAAGGCCTGCTCAACCGCTTCGAACCACGGATGCTCCGGTGCCGGGCAATTCTTCTTCGCCAGCCCACGTACGAATCCGGCCCGGAACTTTGCCAGTTCGGCCGGTGGGTCATCGCCCTGACCGGCCCAGTCGTCAATGGCCTGATACCAGCTCGCCGCCTTGGCGGCATTGATGCTCCGGGCATTCAGGTCACCACGGGTAACGGCCTCATCGAGAACCGCCTGAATCTCACCCCGTTCTGCTACCCATTGCTGGCGCACCGCGGCGAGCCGTTCATCACGCCGACGTTGCCAGTCGGCCAACTGATCCAGCGCTTCAACGGGCGCCGTGCCATCTCCCAGCGGCTGCCCGCCGGCCACCACCCGCACTTCAGGCTGCATCAACTGGCGAACCCGGGCAGCCAGCTCGGCCGGGTCGGCGGCGATTCCGGTCAAGGCGTCAGCCGCGGGATGGTCAAGACAGAAATGGGCCCGCCAGTAGTCGGCCGCGGCACGGTGCAGCAAGGCCGGATCGAGGCTGTCGACTTCCTGGTCGAACAGGCTGCCGCTGTCGAAGGCATGCTGGCGCAGCATGGTCTGGCACCAGGCATGAATGGTGTGAATGGCCGCCTCGTCCATCCATTCAGCAGCGATATCGAGCGTGCGCGCGCAGCCGCTGTATTGTTCAGGGGAAAAGCAACCCAGCAGCCAGGCAAGATACTCATCATCACTTTCGCCGGTTCGAAAGGCGGCCGCCGCCTCGGTCAGGCGCTGGCGAACCCGTTCGCGCAATTCCTGGGTGGCGGCGCGGGTAAACGTCAGCACGAGGATATTGGGCGGTTCCAGCGCGCGACAGTCGATACCGAGAATCAGGCGAAGATAGAGCGCGGCAATGGTCCAGGTCTTGCCGGTACCGGCACTGGCCTCGATCAGGCGCGTGCCGGTCAGCGGCAGGGTTTTCGGATCCAGCGGCCTGGCCTGGCGCGTCATGATGATTCCTCCTGCTGTCCGTGCCAGCAATTGACCAGCGGTGCGTACAACACCGATGCCCAGTGCATCAGGTCATCGCCCGGCTCACCGGCCAACAGGTCGTCGAATGCCGGATACAGGCGCTTGAGCGCCGGGTCCTTGTCGACTTCGCCGGTGTAACTGAAACCGCTTTCGAACTTGCTTCGCGCTGCCTTCAAAGCTTTCGGCTGCCAACCGTCATCGTCCGGCGCTTCGGGCCTGGCCATCAGCAAGGCGAAGGCGGACTCGCAAGCCACCGGCAGGGGCCGGCGGAGGCCTTCCAGCCAGGCCTCGATCAGGCGGCCCAGCAACCCGTGGGCTTGTTCGGGCTCGATCGACTTCAGGCCGACCACACCGTGCGGAGAGACCATAAAGGTATCCAGGGCCAGACCGCTGGCGCAGGCGGCCAGGTGCAACGGCCAGGTGCGTACCAGCTTGGCCCAACGCGGCTTGCCGTTCTTTTCAAACAGGTTGCTGGCACTGGGCAGAATCAGCGCCAGACTGCCGTCGGGACCCTGTCGCAGGCGCGGCAACCAGTCTTCCAGCAGCACGGGGGAAGCCCCGGCCGGCTCGAACTTCAGTTCCAGCGGCAGCGGCTCGGCAGTCTGCGGCCACTGCTCGAGCAACTGGCGATAGTGCTCGCCCGCACGCCGGGCTTCGCCGACCTGTTCCTTGAGAATCGTCTCGCCGGCGCGACCCACCGGCAGACGGCCGCTCAGGCGCATGCACTGGGCATGACGCTCCAGCACCTCGGGCCATCGCTCCGGTTCCTCACAGCCGAGCAGCACATCGAGCAACTCGTTGCGAAGCTGCCATTTCTGCAGATTATCGAGGCTGAACGGCTCTTCGTCGGGCAGCGAAGTCTGCCCCTGCTTGAGATCGACCTGCAGTCGCATGGACAGGAAGTGGGCCACGGGACTGGCGAGAAAACGCCCGAGTATCGCAGTCGTGAGCGGCTCGTCGGGCTGCCAGGGCGGCAGCGTATCGAGTGCATGCCAGTCGGCATCGACGGTCTCGTGGGCGGCGCGCCACTCGCGCGCATAGGTAAAGTGCCGGCCACTGGCACGGAAGTAATCGCGACTGAACGGTTGCAGGGGGTAGTCGGTGCTCAGGTAATCGAGCAACTGCAACCCCGGGTCGGGATCGGCCTCGGCCCCTTCGAGCTGCCAGCCGCCCGCAATATGGTCGCGCAGCTGACCGACCAGCACCGACGGCGGCAGCTCGGCATTGTTGCGAATGCTGCGACCGACCCAGCTGACGTACAGGTGTTCGCGTGCCGACAGCACCGCTTCGAGAAACAGATAGCGGTCATCCTCGCGGCGCGAGCGGTCGCCCGGGCGATAGAAATCACTCATCAGGTCGAAGTCCACCGGCTTGCGCGTGCGCGGATAATCGCCCTCGTTCATGCCGAGCAGGCACACGCGCTTGAAGGGAATGGCGCGCATCGGCATCAGCGTAGAGAAATTGACCGTGCCGGCCAGGAAACGGTGCGAGACGTTGTCGGCGTCCAGCGCCTCGATCAGGCAGTCGCGGATCACCGCCTGGGGCACGTCGCCGGCCACTTCGGAATCGGTCAGCGCCGATTCCAGGCCCTCAATGGCCTGCTCGATGCGATAGCAGGCCAACTCGTCCTCACCGGTCTGCGGCAGCAGAAAATCGTCGACGAGACGACGCAGGCGATCCACCCAGTCAACGGCCGCTGTCGCCCCGGCCAGGGCACGCCAGTGCCGGCCCAGGGTTTCGACCAGCGCGGCCAGCCGCCCGACCAGGTCGGCATCGCCGGTGCCGATTTCATCATACGGCTGGATGCCGGCAAAGGCCTCACCATCGCCGCTGGCATAGGCCAGCAACATGCGCCTGAGACCGAACAGCCAACTGTTGATGTCGTAGTCCTCGTCCAGGTCGAAGCGGGCACGATGATTTCCGTGCAGCCCCCAGCGAATCCCGGCACCGTCCAGCCAGCGGGTAATGCGTTCGAGCTCATCCTCGGCAATATCGAAGCGCGCGCGTACCGCCGGCACCTGCAGCAGATCGATGATCTCCGGTGCCGTCAGGCGGGCATCGGGCAGATCGAGCAGGGATTCGAACACCCGCAGGCAACCGGAGGTGAAGCGCTGGCGCCTGTCACCAATGCTGAAGGAGATGAATCGCGGGTCGCGGCGGCCATCGTTGTCTCGGTCTGCCAGCGTACCGAACACCGCCTCGATGTGCGGTGCGTAGGCGTCGATGTCGGGCACCATGACGATGATGTCCCGGGGATGCAGCCCGGGATCCTCGCGCATGGCTTCGAGCAGCTGGTCATGCAGGATCTCGACCTCGCGCTGGCGGCTGTGGGCCACGTGAAAGGTGATCGAACGATCACCGGTCGCGACGGTGGCGCGCTCGGCCGGCTCCTCGGGCAGAGGCTCAAGATCGAGAATGCCCTGCTGCAGCCGGTGCAGCAGGCAATCGGATGACCCGATTAGATGGTCCTCGAACACATCGATTCGATCAAACCAGTGACGATAGGTCTCGGGCTGGTCCTTCTCATCCAGCAGTGCAATGAAATCACGCCCCTGTCGCCCCCAGGCGGCCAGCAACGGATTGGCGTGCTGGTGGAAGTTCTCGTTGGTGAGGTTGTCCGGCCAGCCACGACGCAACTTGAAGCGCTTGCCCGGCTTGCTCCGTAACAGGTCACGATCCTGCACGATGTCGGCCCAGTAATGGCGGCAGGGATTGTGCACGCAAACCAGCACCTCCGACTGGGTCGCCAGCGCCTCGAGCCCCTCGATCAACTGCATCGACAGCGAACTGATGCCGAACACGATGACCCGCCGCGGCAGCCTGGGAATCGATTCACCGGCCTGATCGGCCGAGCGCAGGCGACCGACGAATTCATCATGCAGATGCGCCCGGCTGGAGCGGCGATGCGCTTCCGGAATGGCTTGCAACACCTCACGCCACAATGCCGGCTGCCAACGCTGGCGCTCGGGCACCGGCTGAGTCTGGCCGTGTGCCGTCACCAGGCGGTCGCGTCCAAGCTCCCACTCCAGCAGCCAGTCGGCACGGTAGAACTGGTATTGCTCGAACAGATCGGCGATGGCGACGGCCAGTTGAAACGGTCGCCGCGGATCCCGGTCACGCTCGAGGAATGCCGACAGCGGCTCGAAACCGGCTTGTCCGCTCACTCGCGGCAACAGGCTGTAGATCACCCAGCGCAGACGAGCGGCATCGAACGGCGCAT
>SKZJ01000282.1 GCA_007127425.1 Wenzhouxiangella sp. | reverse complement strand
TCGATCGTGGCGAGCGGGTGCTGGATATGTTCGAGCACGACGAGCAGCTGTGCTTTTTGCCCTTGAGTCACATTCTCGAACGCCTTATCTCGGTGGAAATGCCCATTTTCAAGGGCGTGCGGGTCAACTTTGCCGAAAGTCCCGAAACCGTGTTCGACAACCTGCGCGAGATTTCGCCCCATGCCTTCACCGCCGTGCCTCGCCTGTGGGAAAAGCTCTACAGCGCCATCACCGACCAGCGCCGTGAAGCCACCGCATTCGGTCGCTGGGCCTTCGACCGTGCGCTGCGGGCCGGGCATGATTTCAACGCGGTCGAAAAGCCGGGCATGGGGCTGCGCCTGCGTCACTTCTTCTGGGATCTTGTGGTGCTGAAGAACCTGCGCGACCTGATCGGCATGCGCCGCATCCGTCGCGCCACCACCGGTGCCGCCCCGATCGCCCCGGAGCTGATTCGCTGGTTCAGGGCCATCGGCGTGCCACTGTTCGAAGGCTACGGCATGACCGAGACCACCGGCATCATCTCGGTCAACACGCCGGACCGGGACCGGATCGGCTCGGTCGGCGCGCCGCTGCCGGACACCGAGGTGCGCGTTGCCGACGACGGCGAAATCCTGGTGCGCGGTGGGCATGTGTTCGAGGGCTACTGGAAGCGTCCCGAACAGACCGCCGAGGAGGTGCGCGACGGCTGGCTGCACACCGGCGACAGTGGTCGGATGGACGAAGGCATGCTGACCATCACCGGCCGGATCAAGGACATCATCATCACCGCCGGTGGCAAGAATATCGCGCCGGCCGAAATGGAAAGCCGGATGAAGTTCTCGCCCTATATTGCCGATGCGGTGGTCATCGGCGACAAGCGCAAGTACCTGACCTGCCTGATCATGATCGACCGCGACAATGTCGAGACCTGGGCCCAGCGCCGCCAGGTGCCGTTTTCAGACTTCCGCTCGCTGTGCCGGGCCGAAGCAGTCAAGGAACTGATCGGAGAAGTGGTCGAAGAGGTCAATAGTGAGTTTGCCCGGGTCGAGCAGATCAAGGATTTCCGCCTGATCGATGTCATGCTCAGCGCCGATGACGAAGAACTGACCGCGACCATGAAACTCAAACGCGCACAGGTGGAAAAGAAGTACGGTAATCTGATTGACTCGATGTATTGAAAAGTCGACCGTCGGCCATGCAAGGCCGACCTACATTCGTGGCAAAATCGAGCGCTACGATTGGATTGTAGGTCGGGGCAACGTCCCCGACGGACGACATATCGATAGGAGTAAGCAATGAAGCCATCGCCAATGCTGTTACTAACCCTGCTGGTGCTGGGCCTGGTGGGCTGCGGCGAGCCAGGCGACGATGCTTCGACTGTGCGTGGCGTGACCGACAGCGAGATTCGCCTGGGCGGGGCCCATGACCTGTCCGGTGTGTTTGCCGCCGTGTCGAACCCGGCGCTCAATGGCGCCAACCTGCATTTCGACGAGGTCAACGAGGCCGGTGGGGTGCATGGCCGAAAGATCCGCTACATCGTCGAGGATCACGGTTACCAGGTGCCACGTGCCACGCAGGCGGCCAACAAACTGGTCACGCGCGACGAGATCTTCGGCAAGCTGATGACCCTGGGTACGCCGCACAACCTGGCCGCGTTTCCGATCATGGACCGTCATGATGTGCCCAGTCTGTTTCCGCTCACCCCGGCCCGGCCCATGCTTGAGACGGGTGACTTCTCGCGTCGTTTCAGTGTCAGCGCGTCCTATTATCACAACGTGCGCAATGCCATCGAATGGCTGGTCGAGCAAAAGGGGTTCGAGCGGTTGTGCGTGATGTACATCCCGTCGGATTTCGGCGAGGAAATTCACCAGGCCGCCCGCGATGCAGCCGCCGATGTTGAGGGCCTGACGCTGATTTCAGCCACCTCGCACCGGCCCGATGAGAGCGGTTTTTCGGGCACCTTGTCACGCAAGCGCTCGAACAACTGCGAGCTGCTGGTATTGGGCCTGGCGGTGCGCGCCACCGTTGCCGTGGCGTCGGGCGTGCGTGACATGAATTGGGATGGGGTCGAGCTGCTGGCCTCGACTGCGGCCTTTCACTCCGCCGTGTCCGGAGCCCCTGGCGGGGCCACCGAGGGCATGTGGGCGGCTTCGGCCGGGCCGGACATCCAGACCTTGCGCGACGAGCCTGAGTCGGCCGCCTTCATCGAGGCGTATCGGGCCGCTTACGGAAACGATCCGGACGCCATGGCGCAACTGGGCTACAGCGTGGCTTATGCCCTGGTGCGGGCGCTGGAGAGCGTCGGCCGGGAGCTGACGGTCGACAGCCTGGTCAAGGCGCTGGAATCGCTGGACTACATCGACCCGGTTTCCGGCGTGCATGTGCGCATGGGTCCTGACGATCACATCCTACTGGGAGATACCTGGATTACCCGTGTCAGCGGCGGGGTGTGGGAAACCCAGGCGGTTCTCGAGCAGGAAACGGTCTCGGAGGCTTCGAGTCACTGACGGCCCGGCGCTATGGCCGTGACTAAAGCAAAGGACATGCCGGGAAGACCGCGCATTCAGATGCGCGTCTGGGCATGCTCTTCCTGCTCGGGATCTCCACGGGCGCTGTCGGCATGGGCCGTGATGGTTTCCAGACCGTGGGCGTTCGGCCCGCGTTCGACGCGGAAGAGCAGCCAGGCGAAGAACAGGCCGATGGCGACCAGGGCGGTGTAGAGCCACATGCCGGCCCCGTAACCGCCGGGGTTGTCCGGCGAGGCATCGAACCAGTCATTGAGCCAGCCGATGACCACCGGTACCACGGCCCAGCCCAGTTGCTGACACAGCGTCATCAGCGCATAGGCCGAACCCAGCCGGCGTTCGTCGACGATATAGGCCACCGACGGCCACATCACTGCCGGAATCAGAGAAAACACGCCACCGAGCAGGGTCATCACGATCAGCAGGGTCAGCGGCACCTGGCCCGAGCCGATGAACGGAATGACCAGTCGCACCTCCGGTCCGGGCGGCAGGTAGGTCACGGCCAGGAACAGCGGCAGCATGGCCAGGGAGCCCACCACCATGAACATCGAGCGCTTGCCGACCTTGTCGACCATCAGCCCGAAAATCGGCGTGGCGATAATGGCGGCCATGGGCAGCAGGCTGGAAAGCAGTCCGGCGGCGTCACGGGTCATGCCGTGGGCCTGCTGGAAATAGTCGATCGCGAAGGTGCGGAACGGGAAGATGGTCGAGTAGAACACCACGCACAGGGCGACCACGTACCAGTAAGAGCGGCCGAACGTGTAGAGCTCCTTGATGCTGAGCTTCTCGGTTTCCTCGGCCGGGCCCAGCGTGTAACGGTTCTCGGCGCGTTGCTCCATCATCCAGTAGAGGAGGGCCGCGGTGACGGCCAGGCCGCCAATGGCCGTGGCCAGCCACAGGGGGTCCTGCCAGTTGACGTACAACGGCGCGGCAAACGAGGTCGACCAGTCGGCCGAGGCCGAGCCCAGGCGCGAAATCGACAGGTTGAGGCCGAAGGCAAGGCTCAGTTCCTTGCCCTTGAACCACTTCGCCAGCGCGGTGATGGCCGCCACGATCATTGGTTCGGCGCCAAGGCCGAGTACGAAACGGCCGGCCAGCATCATTTCGAAATGTGGCGTGGCGGCGATCATCGCCGCCCCCAGTACGCAGACCAGTCCGAACACCGTGATGGCCACCTTGGAACCGAAGCGGTCGATCACGTAGCCGCCGGCGAGCAGCACGAGCAGTGCAGCGATGTTGTAGATCGAGACCAGTTGCCCGACCTGGCTGTAGGAGAAATCCAGCTGCTCGCGCATCAGGTCGATGACCGGGCCGAGCGAGTCGTAGACGTAGTAGTTGCCGAACATCGCCAGGCTGATGAGGACCAGCACGGCCCAGCGATACAGCGGTGGGGGTGGCGGCAACGGCTCGAGGCGATCGGCAGTCTGGTTCATGTTTATTCTCGTTGTGGTTGTCTGGGCGGCAGCGACCGGGCTGCGCCGGAAACTCTAATGGACCCCGGGGAAACGGTCAATCCAGTCTCGATCCGGCTTCACGGGACGAGTCAGCGCTCTGCCAGCCGGTCGAGAAAATTCTGGGTGTCCTCGCGCGCCTGGTGCAGTACACGGTTTCGCTCGGATTTCGCATTGTCGCGGGCCGTCGCCAGTTCGTCCAGAAGCTCGCGTTCGCTTTCGGCCAGGCGCTCGAGCAGCTTGCTGCAGGTGTTGTCGTCCAGCCAGGAACTGAACTGGTCGGCCAGTGTGCGCAACTCACTCATTTCCAGGTCGGGCTCGCGTGGCAGCAGTCCGGCGTTTCGTGCGATGTCGGCCAGGGTCTCGGCCAGGGCTTCGAGCTCGTCGCTGCGCCGGCCGAGCAGGCGACAGAGTGATTCGGGTTCGATCAGGTGATCGATGCTGTAACGATAGCGCTGTGCCAGTTCCGTGGCCAGGCGGCCGGCATCGAGCAGGGCGGCGTTTTCGGTCGAGGTGATTAGTGACATCGGCTTCTACTCCGGGGTGAAGACCTGAAGGCATCGGGAGTCGACGCTGCATTCTACCGGGGTCTCGGTCGGGAATTCACCGTCGGCGGTCACATCCTGGTCCGTTCGGGGCGTGATGGATACCTCGCGGCCGCGAAAATGGTACACGGGGGCGCTCTGCGTAGCAGGTCGTCCCGTGGCGACGATGCCGGGGCCGAGGTCGCACCAGGCGATGGTTCCCGGAGCTGTTTGGCACTATGATCATGCGGTCGAGTACGGGGAGCGTTTGGTGAACACTCATAGCTGCATCATCAGTCAGTTTGACCGGATCATCGATCTGAGTCCGGACGAAATCGGGCTGCTCGAAGCCCTGGAGCGTGACCCGCGCAGTCACGAGGAAGGCAAGGTACTGTGGGAACACGGCGCACCGGTGCGGGAGTTTCATACCCTCACACGCGGCTGGGCCTGTTCCATGTGCCTGTTGCCAGGCGGTGAGCGGCAGGTGCTTGAGGTGTTTCTCCCCGGCCAGATCATGGGGCTGAGAGAGCTCGGCTTTCCACGTACTCAGTCGGCCCTGGTGGCATTGACCGAGGTGGAGGTCTGTCCCTTTCCGCGCCAGTACCTTGTGACACTGTTCCAGCAGTCCGCGCGACTGGCGGAACTGCTGTTCCTATTGCAGACGCGCGAGCAGTCGATGCTGACCGAGCGCATCATCAGTGTCGGGCGGCGTCCGGCGGCGGAGCGGCTCGCGCACTTCGTGCTCGAGATCAAGTCCCGGCTCGGGACAACAAGCCTGAGCTTCGAATTTCCACTTCGCCAGGACCTGGTCGGCGATGCGCTCGGCCTGTCCTCGGTACACGTCAGTCGAACCCTGTCGCAGTTGAGGGAGGACGGGTTGATGTGCGTGTCGGCGGGGCGGGTCGAGATCCTGGATATGGATGGGCTGATCGAGTTCTGCGGCTTCAATCGGGCCTACCTTGAGCCACTGATCAATTGGCCCGGCGGCGATTTGCCGCCGGACCGGCAGGGTATGACGATGTGATCAGACCGGTGGTCGGCGTCCGGTGATCAAGAAGATGAGAGCCAGGACCAGGCCGACCACGAAAAGGATCCAGGCAATATTCGTCGCAGCGCCGGCGATGCCCGACAGTCCGAGTGCTCCGGCAATAAGAGCGATGATGAGAAAAGCTAGTGCCCATGAAAGCATGGCATATGCTCCTGTCTTTTTCTTGGCTTCGGGAGTGTTGACGATACCGTTATTGATCGGGAAGGTTCTTTAACATGGGTTAAGGCCGAATGTTGGTCCCTGTGTGTATGGTGATGGTTTTGGAGTATGAAGACTGCGGAGGCAAGTGTTCGCAATGAACAAGGAACAGATAAAGGGGCGGTGGGACGAGTTCACTGCCCGGGTCAAGAAGCAGTGGGGCGAGCTCACTGATGACGAGGTTCGCCAGGCTGAAGGCAACGTTGAAAAACTGATGGCCCGCGTACAACAGAAGTACGGTGACAGTCGCGAGTCCGTTGCCGCCAAGTTCAATGAAATCATGGAGGGCTTTGAAGATGAAGACAAGGACAAGGAGTAATCACTGGTCGATCCTGCTGGCCACCCTCTTTGCCGTCGGCCTGTTGCTGGCCGGTTGCCAGGAGCCCGGTCCGGCGGAAGAGGCTGGGCAGGAGATTGACGAGGCTGTTGAAGAGGCAGGGGAAGCTCTTGAGGAGCTCGGCGACGATACCGAAGAGGCGCTTGATGATATCGAGGAGGAAATCGACTAGGGAACCTCTGAATAACTCTGCACGGAGCGCGTTTCTGCCGCAAAAGCCGCAGATCGTGTGGTGCGAGCCGAGCGACAGTAGCCGTAGCTACGGCTGAGGATCGCAACGCGCGAGATGCGGCTTT
>SKZJ01000245.1 GCA_007127425.1 Wenzhouxiangella sp. | reverse complement strand
TCATCACCGCTGAACTCGGGAATGGTGATCATGCGGTCCGACAGGATCGACAGCAACGCGTCCTGTAACGGTTGCGGACAGCGTGCGACCTCCTCGAAACGCACGATCTTGCCGTCGCGCATGCCGCGGTAGATCGGACTGGGCACCAGCGCTTCCGGACTCGGTCCCCCCTGCTGCAATAGGGCTTCGTTCCAGGTGTAGAGCAACTGGTCGACCTGGCTGACCGCCCCACCCTGGATGGTGAGCGAGGAATCACCGGAAATGGCCGCAGCCAGCAATTCCGACAGCCAGGACTTGGCGGTACCCGGCTCGCCGACCAGCAGGCAACCGCGGTCGGTACACAGGGCGATGACGATGCGGGTGACCACGCCGGGTTCGACCACGATCTTGGGCGAGACACCGACTTCCTCATCGCCGAGCACGAACTTTTCCACCGCGATCGGCGACATCGCCCAGCCCGGCGGCACCGGGTGGCTATCCCACTTCCTGAGCCTGGTTATCTCTTCGGCATGCGCGTGCTCGGCAGGCAAACGCTGCAGTGTCAGCTCGTCCGAAGCGACTGACCGCTTAGTCGTTGTCTTCTTTTTTCTCGGGCTCACGTGTTCCTCCGTCCACCGCGAACTTCGGGCGCCATGCGCTCCTGCGGCAGGATGCGGGGTAATTCACTCAACGGAATGACTCCGTTGATGACATGGTCCAGCGCACTGTCACGCATGGTGATGAGGCCGGCATCGAGCGCACGCCACCGCAATTCACCGGCCGGCGGCTGCAGTGAGATGACTCGACGAAGGTCGTCATGGACCTGCATGTACTCGACGACCGCGATCCGGCCACGCGTTCCGCGGCCGGCGCACTGCTTGCAGCCGGCACCTTCGAAGCAGCGAAACCCGGCCGGCACCTGGTCGGGAAACAGTTCGCGCAGGATGGCCGGGTCGGCCTCGGCGGGTTGCCGACAGCCTTCGCAGATACGCTTGGCCAGGCGCTGGGCGATCACGGCCAGCAACTCGCCGGCGATGGAGTTGGCCATCACGTCCAGATCGTACAGGCGCTGCAGGGCATCGACGGCATCATTGCTGTGCAGGGTCGACAGTACCAGGTGCCCGGTCTGCGAGGCTCGCATGGCTTCCAGCGCGGTCTCGGTGTCGCGGATCTCGCCGACCAGGATGACGTCCGGATCCTGGCGAACGAACGAGCGCATCGCGTCGGCAAACCCGAAGCCGATTTGCGGCCGTGCCCGGGTCTGCTGGATATTGTCGATGGAATACTCGATCGGATCTTCTGCCGTGATCACCTTGCGCCGACCATCATCGGCCAGTTCCTGCAGCGCAGCATATAGCGTGGTCGACTTGCCCGACCCGGTCGGTCCCACGACCAGCACCAGGCCGGCCGGGTTGTCGAGCAGCCGCTGGTAGAACTGGGCCACGCGCTCGGACATGCCGAGTTCTTTCAGCCCCAGCACGCGACCGGTCTGCGACAGCAGACGGATGACGGCATGTTCGCCGTGCAGCGAAGGCTGGATCTGCACGCGCAGGTCGTAGTTGGTCGAGCCGACCTTCATGTGGGAGCGACCACCCTGCGGCAGTCGCCGCTCGGCGATATTGATTTCCGCGCGCACCTTGATGACGTTGATCAGGCCGGCATGGTCGCGCGGTGTCAGGTGGTAGTGCGTCAAGTCGCGCATCTCACCATCGGCGCGGATGCGGATGCGAATGCGTTCGTGGTAACGCTCGACATGGATATCGGAGGCGTTGGCGCTGACTGCGTCGAGCAGGATGGCTTCGTAGATCGAGACCAGGTAATGACTGATCTCTCGCGTGGAAGCATCGAGCAGGTCCTCGATTGCTGCCGGATCTTCGTGCGTCTCGCTCCAGCTCAGCAACTCACTGCCACGACTGGTCAGATCGATGGCCGACCAGATTCGCCTGAAATCGGTCGGTGTGACCAGCACCTTTACCACCGCCTCGTAATCGTGCATGCGCAGCACGTCGTCGGTCTGCACGTCGGGGTTGTCCGTAGCTGCGATCAACGTGTTGCCGTCCTCGTAGATCGGCAACAAGCGTTGGTTGTCGAGGAACGTCTTGGAGAAGCGACGGAACAGGCGTTGGTCCAGCCGCTTGAGCAACTCATCGGCTTCGGCAAGCTGCAGACCGTGCTGACGCGCCAGCGAGCGATAGAGCTCACCGTCCTCGATTTTCAGGTTTTTCCGCGCCACAGCAAGGACCGGCTTGCCTTGCCTCAAGGCCTCGGCCCGTGCCCTGGACAGGCCATTCTCGTCGATGTAGCCAAGATCGATGAGCACCTCGCCGCTGTCACGGGCGAAGCTGACAGGCCCCAGCTGGGTGCGTTTCAGGTCATTTCCAGCCTGCTGCAAACACACCAGGTTCGGCATGAGCGTATCGCCACCCTCAAGACAGATCAGGCAAGCGTCCGGTGCAAGTTGCTTCATTAGATTGTCACGGTCGTCCAGGAAGCAGCTGGAGAAGATCAGGTCGAAGGGTGCGCGATCGGGTGCACCCAGTTCCCCATCCCCCAGGATCAACTCGACGTTCCGGACACCGGCGCGCTCGAAATTATGCCGTGCGATATCGGCCAATGCGCTGGCTCGCTCGATCACCACCACGGACCGTGCCAGGCGCGCGAAGACCGTTGCCAGATAGCCAGCGCCCGCGCCAATCAGCAGCACCCGGCTCTCGGGATCGATCTCGGGCAAACGCTCCAGGATCTGGCGTACAGCCGAGCGGGTGGGAATGCTGCGGCCGGAAATGATGTCTCGCAGGTCCGGCGAGGCGATAAACAGGGATCTCGACAGTCCCTGCAAGGCTTCTTCGGCCCGATGATTGTTCTTCCCCATGCTGGTGTGATCGCTCTCCTGTCGTAAAGTCTTCCGCCACAGCGTTCGAATTCAGGCCGATATCACCAGCCGCGAGACAATTTACAATATCAGACATCGTGCAAACAGTTGCCATGCCATACTGCAACCGACATCAATAACGGGAGAGCCTGAAATGACACGTCGAATCTCGATTCCCACCCTCATGTTCGCACTCATCATCAGTTCCCAGGCATGGGCCGATCGGCCGGCCGATGCCGTCGCCAAGATGATCAACAATGCCGGCGAGGAAATCGGCAAGGTGGAGTTGTTCTCCGGACCGGCCGGGACATTGCTGCGCCTGCGCGTCCAGGACCTGCCGGCCGGACCGAAGGCCATTCACATTCATGGCACCGGCACCTGTGACGATCACGAACACGGGTTCACGGACTCGGGTGGTCACATCAACCCCGAAGGCAACGAACACGGCCTGCTCAACCCGGAAGGCCCGGGGGCCGGTGACCTGCCCAACTTTCGCGTAGACGAGTTCGGTTACGCCTGGGCCGAGTTCTTCACCGGCCTGGCCAGCCTCGACGGCAGCGTGGGTGCACGCATCCTCGATGACGACGGTGCGGCCATCGTCATCCACGAGAATCCCGACGACCACATGAGCCAGCCCATCGGCGGCGCCGGTGCTCGCATTGCCTGCGGTGTCATCGAAGCGATCGAGTGATCCGGCCCGTCCCACGCCGTTCCACCCCGGGCCCGGCAGGAACCTTTGCCGGTCCCGGGGGTCATCCTTGGAAGCCGTTACAGAAGTGCTATAGTTGAGTTCATGAAATTATCGGGAATCACATTGCGACTGACGCTGGCTGCTGCCTTGCTCATTGCAGGTATTCCCGTGCACGGTGCCATGTCCATCAGCATGGCCCCGGCGGCACACATCGATATCGGCCACTCGTCGACAGCATCCGGTTCGATGGACGAGGACTGCCCCAGCCACAACGTATCCAACACGTCCGCGATCTCGACTGCAAATGACGCCGAATCACCGGGGAACTGTCTTGACGATGATTGCTGCGCGAGCGATTGTGGCTGTAACTGCGTCGGGCTTTCACTGGTTATCCCCCTGAAGCGCTTGTCGGTCAACCTGGCCATACCGGATACCGGCCCGGTTCAGACCGGCTCCCTGCTCGACTCCCTGATCACCACCGCCCTGTTGCGCCCCCCGCAAGCCTGACTCCTTCCTGGCGGCACCCTGCCCGCCGATCTTGTTTTCCCAGGCATCAAACCGCCTGTTTTTCATAGACTTGTAACAATAACCTGAGAGAGGTTCTGCCATGCGGAATCCTGTATCCAGCATCTGCCGGGCCCTGGCGGGCACAGCCGTGCTGTTGGTTTCAGGCGCAGTGAGCGCCTGGGATGCCGACACTGCCATCGCCCTGGCCACCGAACGCGACGAGGGTCTCAGGGCCCTGGAACAACGACAGGCGGCCCTGAATGAACGCGCCGTGGCCGACGGCGCCCTGCCCGACCCGGAGGTGATGATCGGTGTCGAGGGTGTACCGGTCTCCGATCCGCTCGATGCCGACATGATGACGATGTACAAGGTCGGCATCCGCCAGCGCTTTCCCTCCGGACAGACCCGCGAGTTGAGCCGGGAACGCACCGGGCAGCAAGGCTCCGTAATCGATGCCGAGATCAAGGCCCGGCGCCTGGACATCGCACGCCAGACGCGCGCCGCCTGGCTGGACTGGGCCAGTGCCTGGGAGGAGCTCGAACTGGCTCGCGACGCGGCAACGGCCTTCGAGGAACTCGACGAGATCACCCGGGCACGCTACCGGGCCGGAACCGGCCGCCAGCGTGATGTCGACCAGGCGCAGTTGGAACTGGCCGTCCTGCAGCGCCGCATCCTGATCAAACGAACCCGCGTGGAGGAAGCGGCCACGCGGCTTGAGCGCTGGACAGGTCAGCGCCCCGGGTCGGAACCAGCAGGCAGCGTGGACTTTCAGGCTTCCCCTCAAGCCGTGGAGCGGCTCCGATCCCTTCTGCTGCATCACCCGGCACTGTTGGTCAGCGACCGTCAGGTCGAGGTGGGAATCACCGACACCCGGCTCGCCCGCCAGGCCTACCGTCCATCCTGGATGGTCGAGGCCGGTTATGCCCATACCCGCGGCATGGACCCCATGACCATGAGCCGGCAGTCCGACAAGCTGTTTGCCATGGTCAGCTTCAGCATCCCGCTGTTCACCGCCAACAGGCAAGACCGCAGACTCGCCGCAACGCGCTCGGAACTGAAGGCAATCAACCACGACCGCGGCCTGGAACTGCAGCGCCTGCGTGGTGAACTCGATCGACAGCACAGCCTGTGGCACAGCCAGAACGAGCAACTCGAGTGGATGCAATCCAGGGTGCTGGCCAGCGCCGAGGCGACCGTCGAGTCCACGCTGTCGGCCTACCGGGCCGATCGCGCCACTTTCGATGAACTGGTCCGGGCCCGGTTGGCCCTGCTCGACCAGCAACTTCAAATGATCAGCATACGCCAGGCCCGTGCTGCGGCCGCCGTCGAGCTGGCCTGGCTGACCGCGGAGAAACTGTAATGAAAACCTCGATTCTGAACCTCACTCTGAGCCTGGTGCTGCTTATCGCCCTGCCGGTCAGCGCCAGCATGCCCGAGGAACACGATCACGATCATCAGCCTCCAGTCGAGGACCAACACGCCGGGCATGATCACGGTCAGGACGAAGATCACGACGACCATGACCATAACGACCATGATCATTCGGCACATGAACGCACGGCCGATTCGGTGGCCGAGCGCCTGGCGCCGGTCGACGAGGCCCGGCAGTTCACCTGCCCCATGCACCCGCAGATCGTGCGCGATGAACCCGGCCGCTGCCCGATCTGCGGCATGGCCCTGGTCGAGCGTGATCGCCACGAGGGCGACGACCTCCAGGTCAGCATCGGCCCGGGCGTGCAGCAGGCCATGAACGTGCGCACTGCCCGCGTCGAGCACGGTCGGCTATGGCGACGCATCGATACGGTCGGGCGCCTGCAGGTCGACGAGGCCACCATCCATCACCTGCACCCGCGCGTGGAGGGCTGGATCGACGAACTGGCGGTCAACTCGGTCGGCGACCGCGTCGAGGCCGGCCAGCAACTGTTTACCCTGTACTCGCCCGACCTGGTCAACGCACAGGACGAGTACCTGCGTGCCGTGCGTTCGGGCCAGGACGACATGATCCGGGCTGCCCGCCAGCGACTGGAAGTACTGGATATCTCGTCCGAGGTGATCGACGAGATCCGCCAGCGTGGCGAGCCCCTGCTTTACCTGCCCTGGCATGCCAGTCACGACGGCTACGTGACCGAATTGAATGTGCGCCACGGCATGTACGTGACTCCGGGCATGGAGATGATCGCCATGGCCGACCCGTCCACGGTCTGGCTGGTCGCCGATGTCTTCGCCGGCCAGGTCGAATGGCTGGCCGAGGGCCAGCGTGTCGACCTGAGCCTCCGAACGGATCCCGGTGAAACGTTTACCGGCGAAATCGACTATGTCTATCCGGAACTCGACCCGGTGACCCGCTC
>SKZJ01000040.1 GCA_007127425.1 Wenzhouxiangella sp. | reverse complement strand
ATTTCCAGATCGGCATCCTTCAGTTCCAGTGCCGCTTTCATCAAATCCCGTGCCTGTCGGGCCAGTGCCGGGGTCACGCGTGCCGGTGCCTGCGGATCGGGACGAGCGACCTGCAGCCGCCCGCCGGCAGTCTCGCGCATGGCCAGCGATTCGGCGAGGAAGAACATCAGCTCGGGGCCGGATGGGGTTCTGAGGCCGACCGACCAGGTCTGGCATTCGTCGGTGGCCACGCCGTGATGGGCGATGCCAGGCGGGAGGTAGAGCATTTCGCCGGGAGCGACCAGCAGCTCCGTCTGTGGCTGCCAGTTCTCCAGCAAGGCCATCTCGAAGCGCCGGTCGAGTGCGGAATCGAAGTCCCGGGCCAGTTGCCAGCGACGGGTGCCGGCGGCCTGGAGAAGAAAAACATCGTAGGCATCGACGTGCGCGCCCACCGAACCGCCGGGCATGGCGTGGGAGATCATGATGTCGTCGAGCATCCAGTCGGGGAGGAACTGCCGGTAAGCATCGAGGACGGTTTCGACCTTGCGGCTGGCCTTGTCCACTTCCTGCACCAGCACGGTCCAGTCCTTTCCGTCACCCGGCAGGTCGCTGTCATCGAGCGGGCCGTGCAGCAGCGACCAGTCGGCACGCTCCTGGTCCCCCCTGACAAGACGCGTGGGCAACCCCTGAAGTTCGGCCGTTTCAAGCAACTCGGCAAGAGACAGCGGCTCAGGCGTCAGCCAGCCACCGATTACGCAGGGCCGGCGCTGCCAGAACTCATCCAGGAATCGATCGGCATCGAACGGGTCGAGACGCTCGACCGGTTTCATGTGTACTTCACGATATCCCGGGCCATGTCGGCGGCATTGCCGGTGTAGCTGGCGGGCGTCATTGCGAGCAGGCGGTCGCGGTCGGCCTCGGGGATGTCGAGCGTGCGGATGAACTCGCGAATGCGCTCGCGATCGATGCCACGGCCGCGGGTCAGTGCCTTGAGTTTTTCGTAGGGCTCGGGGACGCCATGCAGCCGCATGACGGTCTGCACGGGCTCGGCCAGCACTTCCCAGGCCTCGTCGAGATCCTCGGCCAGGCGTTCGGGGTTCGGCGCAATGCGGTCGAGCCCGCGGAGGATGGACTGCCAGGCCAGCGAACAGTAGCCGAAGGCCGAACCCAGCGAACGCTGGACGGTGGAATCGGTCAGGTCGCGCTGGAATCGCGACACCGGCAGCTTGGCACCGAGGTGGTCGAGCAGGGCGTTGGCCAGGCCGAGGTTGCCTTCGCCGTTTTCGAAATCGATCGGGTTGACCTTGTGCGGCATGGTCGATGAGCCGATCTCGCCCTCGACCAGCTTCTGCCGGAAATACCCCATAGAGACGTAACCCCAGGCATCGCGGGCGAAATCGAGCAGCACCGTGTTGATGCGCATCAGCGAGTGCGCCACCTCGGCGATCATGTCGTGCGGTTCGATCTGGGTGGTGTAGGGGTTCCAGACCAGCCCCAGATCCTCGACGACCTGGCGTGACAGGGCCGGCCAGTCGAGCGTCGGGCAGGCGGAGAAGTGGGCGTTGAAATTGCCCACCGCGCCGTTGATCTTGCCGGTGATTTCAACCTGGTCGAGCAGTCGGCGCTGGCGGCGCAGGCGAAAGACGACATTGGCCATTTCCTTGCCCAGAGTGGTCGGCGAAGCGGTCTGACCGTGGGTTCGCGAGAGCATGGGCAATTCGGCATGGTCGATGGCGAGTCCCTGCAGGCGTTCGTCGAGACGTGCCAGCAGCGGATCGAGCTGTTCGATCACCGCTCGGCGAATGATGAGTGCCCAGGACAGGTTATTGATGTCCTCGGAAGTGCAGGCGAAATGCACGAATTCGGTGTACGGTGCCAGGCCCGGGCGCTCGGCCAGGCGCTGCTTGAGCCAGTACTCGACCGCCTTGACGTCGTGGTTCGTGGTGGCCTCGATCTTCTTGATGGCCGCGGCATCGTCCTGGCCGAAGGACTCGGCCAACCGATCGAGGAAACGGTGCTCCTCGGCGTCCAGCGCGGGCAGTGCAGGAAAGTCCGGGTGCGCGGCCAGTGCCTTGAACCATGCGATCTCGACGATGACGCGATGGCGAATCAGGCCGGCTTCGGAGCACAAATCGCGAAGTCCGGTCAGGCGCCCGCCGTAGCGGCCGTCGAGTGGAGAGAGAGCGGTCAGGGCGGATGCGTCCATGATGTCCTTGGCAAAGCGGTGGAAACTAAGCCCGCCATTTTAACCCAGCCGGGCCGGGAAGGCCGGTTTGGCGGCTGCCATCTGTCCCCCGATTGGTTACACTGCCATGCCGTCCCATCATCAATGCCCGGAACCCTGATTCATGAGTCTCCGCATTCCGTCGCTCTTGTTGTTGACGTTCCTCATCTCGGCCTGTCAGGTATTGGAGCAACGCTGGGAGGCGGAGGAAGTGCCTGAAACCGAGAGGACGGAAGAGGCTGAGACCCCGACCGATATGCTCGGACGCCTGCCAAGGGCGATCGCTCACCTGCAGGACGGCGAGATCGAGCGTGCCGAAATGTTGCTGACCGAACTTGTCGACGACAACCCGGGCCATCGGCTGGCCGTCCGATTGCTTAGGCAACTTCACGAGGAACCGGAGTCGCTGCTGGGCAACAAGTTCATGCAGGTGGTGGTCGAACCTGGCGATACACTTTCAGAAATCGCTGAACGCCATGCCGGTGACGGCATGCTGTTTGTGGCACTTGCCCGACTGAATAACATCGAGCAGCCGCGTCTGCTGCGTCCGGGTGCGGTGCTCAGGGTTCCGGTGACGGTCGAGAGCCCGGTCGAGGAGGGCGAGAGTGCGGTGTCGGTCGCCGAGTCTCTGTTGGCCGAGGGTGACCCTGAGCAGGCCATTTCCCTGATGATGAGCATCACCCGTGACGGTGAGTTGGACGAGCGTGAACAATCCCTGCTGGCGCGCTCGGCAGTGGACGTCACCGGCCGCCATCTCGCCGAGGGGCGAATCGACCAGGCCGGGGCAACGCTGGACCGGCTGGAGTCCTGGCAAGCATCCTTGGCCGAAGATGCGGCTTTCGCGCGCCAGCGTGACCGGATTGACGCCCACATTGCCTTGGGCGAAGCCGGGCAGGCGGCCGCCGCCAATGATCGGCAGGCCGAGCGTGAATGGCTGCTCAGGGCACTGGAACTCGATCCAGACCTGGCCGTCGCGGCAAGCGCCCTGGAAGCCTCCACGCTGGTTCTGGTCGACCGCTACCATGAGCTGGCACTCAAGGCCTGGCGGGCGCATGAGGTGGGCGATGCGGTTGCCTACTGGGAGCGGGTACTCGAGTTCGACCCGGATTTCGAGCCGGCGCAAGTTTACCTGGAGCGGGCACGCGAGGTGCAGCGGCGGCTCGAGGAGTTATGACTCGTCGTCTGTCTGCGTCGGCAGAGCGCTGGCAATACTGCGCAACTGAACCGGTTTCTTTTCCGGCGTCATCTCCGCGGTGGCGTCGATGCCGGTCTCCAATGTGTCATCCCGCACCACGGGTAGCGGCCGGGCGCGACTGAGCCGTTCGTGGCCGTGGCGTTCTTCCAGGCGCGCGGCCATGTCGTTGAAACGTCTGAAAACCAGGGTCAGGGCGTCCTGCCGATCATCGTCCAGCCTGAAGTCGTAATGGCCCCGGGCGATGCGCTGCAATCCCCAGGCGACGCGCTGGATCGAGCGTTGCTGCCATCTCGCCACCCAGGTAAACCCGATGGCGCCGAGCAGTACCGTCACGAGAAAAACCACGACCAGCATGGTCAACGTGGTGCGAGCGGCGGCCTGTAGCTGGCTGCCGTCGATCCCGAGCTGCACCTGTCCGATGCGGTGGGCCTGGTAACGCACCGGGGTCTGGAACTCGAGGTGTCCGCTATTCATGTTGACTACCCGTACGCCACCGTGAGCGCGCTCGATGAGTGCGCCGTCGGCTTCCGGTGCCGCCTCACCCTGAAGAAACGGGTTGGTGCTGGCCTGGATTTGCCCGTCCCGATCGCTGACATGCAGGTGTGTGACACGTGGGTTGACCGAGAAATCGGAAACGAGATGGCCCAGCGCGGTTGCATCCTCCGCCATTAGGGCAAAGGCCGTCTCACGAGCGATAACGCTCGACAATGCATCGCCGTAGCCGTATGTCGTTTCGGTCATCGCTGCGCTTTGACTGTGGTAAATCCATGTCAGGCCGACGCCCAGTATCAGTGCCAGCCCGAGGCTCAGGAACACCGGCCAGCGCCAGTCCGGTGATGTGGGGTGTGCCTGCTTGAGCAGTCCGCGGTCGAGATCGGCCCGGATTTCCTGCAGCTCTTCCAGCACCTGGGCGCCGTCGCTGTAGCGCGCACCGGGCTGCTTGGCGGTGAGCCTTGAGACCAGCTCGATCAACTCCACCGGTGTCTTGTCGTGTTCGGGAATCAGTCGCGGTGGCGGCTCGTTGACCACCTGGCGAATCAATACCGACAGTGGTTCGCCGTTGAATGGGAGCGTTCCCGACAACAGGCGGTAGAGCACGATGCCCATGCTGTAGAGATCGGAGCGGTGGTCCGGGGGATCGCCCTGCAACTGCTCCGGCGCCATGTAACGCGGCGTGCCGACAATGATGTCGTCGTCGGCGGCTTTGCCCTCCCGTATCCGTCGATCAATTGCGGCGATACCGAAGTCGACCAGTTTGATCAACCCCGATTCCGGATTGAAATAAATGTTCGACGGCTTGACGTCGCGGTGGATGACCCCCCGTTCGTGCGCATAGTGCAGTGCGCTGGCGAGCTGGATGCCGATCTCGATGACCTGCCGGGCATCGAGACTGTTGCCGGCGGCGAGGAATTCTTCCAGGCTTTCTCCCTGGAGTCTTTCCATGACCATGTAGGGCAGACCTTCGAACTGCCCGACATCGAACACGGTGACAATATTGGGGTGGCTCAGGCCGCCGGCCGAACGCGCCTCGCGCAGGAAGCGCTGACGGCTTTTCACGTCACGTGCATAGCGCTCTCGCAGCACCTTGACGGCCAGTCGTCGATTGATGTGCGGGTCGAACGCTTCATAAACGATGGACATCGACCCGCGGCCGAGTTCTCGCTCGATCTGGTAACGACCTAGACGCTCCATGTCACCTCAACGTCATCGTGGATGGATGCGGCATGCCGACCGAGCCCCCCATTGCTGCTGTCGACAAGATAGCAGAATGTTCCACCCGGTTTCTATTCCCGGTCGTCATCGGCCTCGATCCAGGCCGAGTGATCGAGGCGGTAGGGTGGCGATTCCGTTGCGCCCTCGCGCAGGAAGTGATCCATCCAGCGCATCAGGCGCAGGCTGTAGTCTCGTCGTGCGGCCGCAGCCTGGGTGCCGTGGCCTTCATCCGGGTAGGTCACCAGTCGCACCGGGGCCTGACCGGCCAGTTTGAGATATCGATACAGGATGATGCCCTGCGAGACGTGCACGCGAGCGTCCTGCTCGCCGTGCAGAATCAGTGTGGGTGTGCGTGATTGGTCGGCGTAGAAGATCGGGCTGGACTCGAGGTACATCTCCCAGTTTTCCCACGGCCACTCACGCAGGTGCACGAGGTAGAGTTCGTGGGTGATGTCGGAGGTCCCGAACTTGGAAATGTTCTCGGCAGCACCGACCGCGACCACGCTGGCATCGAAATACTCGGTCTGGGCGGTGGCGGCCCAGGCTGCAGCGTAACCGCCGTAGGAGCGTCCGGTGATACCGATGCGCCCTTCCTGGGCCACACCGACTTCGACCAACTGGTTGCGTGCATCGAGGATATCGTTGAACTCCGCGCCGCCCGGTGCGCCCTGTCCGAGTTTCGAGAATTCCACCCCGCGTCCGGTGCTGCCCCGGTAGTTGGGAAAGAACATCGCGTAGCCGCGGGCAGCGGCCACCTGGGCGGGCCTGGCGTAATCGGTCAACCAGCCGTCGGAGTCGTGTGACTCCGGGCCGCCGTGGATGGCAAAAATGGTCGGTACGGATCGACCGCGGCCGTCGAGGGGATGGACGAGGATGCCTTCGAGTTCCAGTCCGTCGCGGGCGGTATAGGTGACGACCTCCTGCCTGGCCAGCCTGACATCGCTCAGCCAGGGATTGCTGTCGGTCCAGCGTACGGGCCTGTCGTCTTCCATGACGTACAGTTCGGCGGGATGATGCGGGGCGTCGGCGATCATCGCCAGCGTGTCACCGGCAAGGTCAATCGACTGCAGCAGGGGCCGTCGTGCATCACGGATGACTTCGAGGCGGTGACCGCGACGACCGATTCGTGCCAGCTCGGAGTGCACGCCGACATGCCCGATGTAGAGCAGGTGGTCTGAATCCTCCCAGGCGAAGTCCCGGACATGCCCGCGATATCCCAGCGTGATGTCGCGATGTATACCGTCGGCCAGTTCGGCAATCATCAACCGTCCTTCACGCGGATCGTGGAT
>SKZJ01000313.1 GCA_007127425.1 Wenzhouxiangella sp. | reverse complement strand
TCGTCGGCGTGTCGGTGTTCCGGCGCGAGGACGAGACCTTCGAGTTCCGGCCCGGGCCGGTGTTCGCCAACGTGGTGCTGGCCGACGAGATCAATCGTGCCACGCCGCGCACCCAGTCGGCCCTGCTCGAAGCCATGGCCGAGGGTCAGGTCACCGTCGACGGTCAGACTCACCCGTTGCCCAGACCGTTCTTCGTCATCGCCACCCAGAACCCGCTGGACCTGACCGGCACCTATCCCCTGCCCGATTCGCAGCTCGATCGCTTTCTCTTGAGAACTCGCATCGGCTACCCCTCGGCCACCGAGGAGCGGCGCCTGCTGGTCGAACCGGACCGGCGGAGCCTGCTCGAGTGCATGCAGCCGGTTCTCGACCCGGAGCGCATCAGCGAACTCATCGGTGCAGCCGCCGGACTGCACGTGGCCGAGCCGGTACTGGACTACATCCAGGCCCTGATCGCGGCCAGCCGCGCACATGCCGCCGTACAGGCCGGACTGTCGCCGCGGGCATCGCTTGCACTGATCCAGTGCGCCCGTGCCCATGCGCTGGTGCGTGAACAGGATTTCTGCCTGCCCGACAACGTCAAGCAGGTCTTTCCTGCGCTGGCCACCCATCGACTGCAACCGCTCGCCGAATCCGGCATGAGCGGCGAGGAAATCGTCGCCGACATCCTGGCCCATACGCCCGTTCCCTGACATGGCGCAGACCGCCGCGCCGGGCAGACGCCCGGGGTTGAAACAGGCCTGGCAACGACTGATGGAGAACTGGCTTCGGCGACGTGCGCCCATCCACCCGCCCCTGAAGCTGGCCTACCGCCAGATTTTCATCCTGCCGACCCGCTTCGGCTGGATGCTGGGACTGCTGATGGGTGCCATGCTTATCGGCAGCCTCAACTTCAACAACAACCTCGGTTTGCTGACCACCTTCATCGTCGCGGGGCTTGCGGTCAATTCCATGCTGATGGCCTTTCGCAACCTCCACAAGCTGGCCATTCGCGGCGGCATGGCCAACCCGGTGTTCGCCGGCCAGTCCGCCGACTACCAGTTAACGCTGCAAAGCACCGACGCCCGCCCACGGCCGTCACTTTGCATTTCTCATCACCGCAACCGCGTCGGTCTCGACATCGACGACGCCACGACTGTCAGCGTCGCCGTCCCGCTGCTCACGCAGCGACGTGGCTGGCACCGCCCCGAGCGCATGCGTATCGAGACCACGCACCCACTGGGACTTTTCCGGGCGTGGGCCTGGTTCTGGCCCGATCGACCCTACCTGGTCTGGCCGCAACCGGCCGATCGGCCGCCACCACTGCCGGAAAGCGGCGGCAGCCCGGGCGGACGTGACCAGCGCCAGCGGGCAGAGGGCGAGGACTTCTACAGCCTCAGGCAATGGCGCGAGGGCGATCCGTTGCACCGCATCGCCTGGAAAGCCAGCCAGCGCCACCAGGACTTGCTGTCGCGCGAGTTTCGCGAGGAACAATCGCCGGAACTGGTACTGACGCTCGATCGGGCACCTGCGCGAGACCTGGAATCGCGCATCGCCATCGTTACCGCCTGGGTGCTGCAAGCCGAGCAGCAGGATCGCACCTGGACCCTGCAACTGGGCACGGTTGAACTCGGTCCCGATCAGGGTCCATCCCATCGCAAGCGCTGTTTGCGCGCCCTGGCCGAGCTGTGAAAACACCCGAGCAGACCATCCCGCTGCACACCGTGGGCTGGACGGTGGCCGCCATGCTCGTCGCCGCCCTGCCGCATCTTGCCGCGATGCCGATCGGGCTGGCTGCCCTGGTCGTGGCCGCCGCGGCCTGGCGCCTGGCCGCAGCCCAGTTCGGCTGGCAGGCTCCGCCACGTTGGTTGCGCATCATTCTGACCCTCGGCGCCGTCGCTCTTGTGGTGTTTGCACTCGGTGCCCTGTGGGGGCGACGGACCGCAGCGACGCTGCTGTGCGTCATGCTGGCGGCGAAGATGTTCGAACTGTTCCGCATCCGGGACCTGCGCATGGTCGCCTCGGTGTGTTTTTTCCTGATCGCGACGCAATTCCTGTTCAATGAGCGCCTGTTCTATCTTGTCTACCTGGCCGCCGGTGCCATGGTCGCCGTCATCGCGCTGATCCAGGTTCAGCGCTACGAGGACAGCACGCTGACCGGCACGACATCACCGCCTCCCGACCACCGTGGACTGATCCGCCAGGGCGCACTGATGGTGCTTGCGGCCCTGCCCGTGGCGCTGGTCCTGTTCGTCCTGTTTCCCCGCCTTGCTTCGCCGCTCTGGGGGCTGCCGGAGCAGGTCATGGACGGGCGTACCGGACTGTCGGACAGCATGTCACCCGGCAGCATCGCCAACCTGTTTCTCGATGACTCTCCCGCATTCCGGGCTGAGTTCGACGGCCAGCCGCCACCGCCCCAGGACCGGTACTGGCGAGGCCCCGTGCTATGGCACTTCGACGGCAACACCTGGCGGCAATCGCAATTCGCTTCGCGACAGCCGGCCATCCCGGTGCCGGCCGACCCGGGTTCCATCCGCTACAGCATCCAGCTCGAACCGCATGAGCAGCGCTGGTTGTTCGTGCTCGATTACCCGGTCAACGCGCCACCCGAAGCCCACATCAGCCTCGACTACCAGGTGGTCAATCGTCGACCGGTCACGAGCCTGACGCAGTACGACATGATCAGCAACCCGGACTTCGTCGACATGCCCGAACTGCACGAGAGCCAGCGACGCCAGGCGCTGTCACTACCTCCGGAGCGCAACCCACGCACTCTGGAACGGGCTCGAGCGCTGCGCGAACGCCATCCCGACGACCGGGACCTGATCGTGGCGGTGCTGCGCTGGTTCAACGAAGAGGAGTTTTTCTACAGCCTGGAGACCACGCCCACCGGGCGTCACGGTGCCGATGAGTTCCTGTTCGACTTGCGCGTGGGCTATTGCGAGCATTACGCCTCCGCCTTCACCATTCTGATGCGTGCCGCCGGCATTCCGACCCGGGTGGTCACGGGCTACCAGGGCGGTTTCTGGCAGCCGAACGGACGCTACCTGCTGATTCGCCAATCGGACGCCCATGCCTGGACGGAGGTGTGGCTGGATGGATCCGGCTGGACTCGCGTCGACCCGACCTCGGCCGTCGCCCCCGACCGCATCGAACAGGGATCCCGCAGCGCCATCGGCCAGAGTCGCTTCCTGCTCGACACCGACTGGCTACGGACCCTGCGCAACCGTTACGACCGCTTTCAGCACCTCTGGAACCGCTGGATTCTCGGCTTCGACGCGGAGCGCCAGAAGCGACTCCTCGAGCGCCTGGGGATGCAGGACACCCGCCCCGTCACCATCGCCGTGATCATGTTGGCGACGCTGGCGGTGGTCATCGCGGCCATCACCCTGGTCCTGCTGGGCAGGTCCTGGCGGGACCGTGATCCGGTGGTGCGCGCCTGGTACAGGCTCGAACGACGGTTACAACGAGCCGGCATCAAGCGAATGCGCGGGGAGACGCCGCTGGAACTGCTGGAACGTGCCGCAGGATCACTGCCCGATCACTCAATCGAACTCGGGCAACTTGCCGAGCTTTACGGCCGGGCGCGCTACGGGCCGGAACCAATCGGGCATGCAACACTGTTCATCGAGCGCAGCAAGGTATTCAATCCTGCAAGGGAAAGCGAACCCGCTCCCCTGACCCGCGTCTAACAAACAACGAACCCACTCAACAAGACAGGCTGGCAGGAGGAGAATCCATCATGTCGAAACGGATCAGAACCCTTACGGGCGTCGTGCTCGCCGTGGCCGCATTCTGGCTGCTCACCGGCTGTGCCACGGTCCCGGCACCCCTGGCCGGCGACTATCCCGAGTTCCAGCCCGACCAGGCCACGGATCGCTCAGTCGGTGCACGGCTGCGCTGGGGCGGCGTCATCGTTGACACGCGGCCTGGGCGTGACGAAACCTGCGTGGAAATCCTGGCACGCGAACTCGACCGCGACATGCGCCCCAAGGCGACGGATATCGCAAGGGGTCGATTCCTGGCCTGTCGCGATGGGTTCAAGGATCCTGCCGTTTTCTACAACGGCCGGGAAATCACCGTTGTCGGTCAACTCACCGATTTCACGCAGGGCACGATCGGTGAATTCGAATACCGTTACCCTCGCATCGATGCCGATGTCCTGTATTTATGGTCGCAGCGGCCCGACCTGGTCTACCATTACTACGACCCATGGTATGACCCGTGGCGGCCCTACTACCGACACCCCTTCTACGGTCCGCGCACCCGGGTTTCCGGCCACATCATCATCGCCCGCTAAAGGCTTGGTATCGGGTGCCTCCTGCAGGTTCACGAGGGACTGTTTCTTGATACAGTAGCAGCATGAAACTCACTCAACGCCAGCGCGAGGTGCTCGACTATATCGAGCAGTGCATGCAGATCGACGGCATGCCGCCGACACGGGCCGAGATCGTCTCGCATTTCGGCTTCGCCTCGCCCAACGCCGCTCAATGTCATCTGCGGGCACTCGCGGCACGCGGAGCGATCGAGTTGCGTTCCGGGACGGCTCGCGGCATCGTGCCGCTACAGCGAGCCAAGACGACACCCGACAGCCACGACTCACTGTCCATCCCGCTCATCGGCAGGGTGGCAGCCGGCTTGCCGTTGCTGGCCGTCGAGAATCGAGAAGATGAAATAAAGATCGATCCCGCACTGTTCCGTCCCCGGCCGGATTACGCACTGCGCGTAGCCGGTGACAGCATGATCGACGCCGGTATCAACGACGGCGATCTGCTGCTGGTCCATCGCGCCCCCGAAGCCGGCAACGGGGCCATCGTCGTGGCCCGGCTCGACGACGAAGTCACCGTCAAACGCCTGGTCCGGAAAGGACGCCAACTCTGGCTCCAGCCGGAAAACAGCCAGCACTCACCAACTCGTATCACTGCCGCCAGTCACCTAGTCATCGAAGGTCTCGCCGTCGGCGTGATCAGACCGTTGCCTTCGGCGAACTGATTCATTTCGGACGGCAGCAGACGGATCCGCTGCCTTCACAGTTCAGTCTCACCCCCATTGCATCTCCCAATACCAGCCGACCACGACTGAACCTGCAATCAACCGGAAAGCGGCACCATAAAAAAGGGTTCTTCGCGGAATTGCGGGGAGCATTTCCAGTTGAGTAGTCGTAGTCTTTCCAGATCTGACAGATTCTGGAGAGACCGATGCTTGATCGAAGGACGCTGGAGAAGTTGGGTGCTTGGGAGGGTTATCGGCTCAAGGACGTGATCTGGCCCGAGGTCGAAACAGGCACGGTCGAGCTGCATCTGGAGCCGACCCGGAAGGTAATGACCTGCTCAGGCTGCGGCCAGCACTGCCGGCAGGTTCATGAGACGGTTATTCGTCGCGTCCGCGATCTACCGCTTTTCGAGTATCGGGTCGTTCTGGTGGTCCCTCGCCGCCGGGTTTGGTGCGACCGCTGCGGCGGGCCTCGGCTGGAGCAGCTGAGCTGGCTGAGTCGCTATCAGCGCATCACTGACCGTTTGGCTGATGCCTGTGGCCGGCTGCTGGAAGGAATGACGATTCAGGGCGTTAGTCGTTTCTATGACTTGGACTGGCACACCGTCAAAGGCATCGATAAGAGTCGACTCAAATCGGCTCTGCCCGAGCCAGACTGGTCAGAAATCCGCTATCTGGCCATGGATGAGTTCGCACTCCACAAGGGGCATCGCTATGCCACGGTAGTGATCGAACCGATCCAGCGTCAGGTGCTGTGGGTTGGGTCCGGCCGCTCCCGCGACACCGCACGGGCCTTCTTCGAGTGGTTGCCCGAAGGGGTGTGCGAACGTATCCAGGCGGTCGCCATTGACATGACGACGGCCTACGAACTGGAAATCCAGGCGCATTGTCCGCAGGCCGAAGTCGTCTACGACCTGTTCCATGTCGTAGCCAAGTATGGCCGCAAGGTAATCGATCGGGTCCGGGTTGACGAGGCGAATCGACTGCGTCAGGACCGGCCGGCCCGGAAAGTCGTTAAATCCGCCCGCTGGCTGCTGCTACGTAATCGCAAGGGGCTCAGCCCTGATCAGAAGATCCGGCTCGATGAACTGCTCGAAGCCAACCAAGCGTTGCTGACCGTCTATCTGTTACGCGACGAACTCAAGCGGCTGTGGTACTACCGACGAGAAGGTTGGGCACTCAAAGCCTGGGAAAACTGGTACGAGCAGGCCATGAACAGCGGCATCGCTGCTCTACAGCACTTCGCCCAGCGCCTGAAGCCCTATCTGCACGGCATCTTGGCGCGGTGTCGTCATCCCCTCAATACCAGCGTTGTCGAAGGCATCAACAACACGATCAAGGTCATCAAGCGCAGGGCCTACGGCTACCGTGACCAGGAATACTTCTTCCTCAAGATCCGGGCCGCCTTCCCCGGTAATGCGCGATGAACCT
>SKZJ01000318.1 GCA_007127425.1 Wenzhouxiangella sp. | reverse complement strand
ACTTCCACCAACAGCAAACCGCCCGACGAATCTTCGGAGGCCGTTTCCTCGAAACGACTAATGCGCGAGAGCAGGTTTTCCGGTGTCATGCCACCCCCCGGTGTCTCAGCCTTCCTAAAGCATAAACGATAAACCCGGCCCGGAGTTGACACGTCGCCATTGTGGCCCCTTGTGGCCGCATGCTCATGAATTCGGTATGCTTGACCCGAGAGCTTCTCTCGCGCCCAAGGAGCCGCATCAATGAAGCCGACCGAGACCGGCGACAGTGAATACTTCCATCGTGTGGTGGACTGCCAGTGGGCCTGCCCCGCCCACACCGATATTCCCGAATACATCCGGCTGATCGCCCAGGGTCGATTCACCGACGCCTACATGGTCAACCGCGAGTCCAACATCTTCCCCGGCATCCTCGGCCGGGTCTGCGACCGACCCTGCGAGCCGGCCTGCCGCCGCACGCGGGTGGATGAGAAACCGGTCGCCATCTGCCGGCTCAAGCGGGTTGCGGCCGACCACAAGGAGGACATACGCGAGCGCCTGCCGAACATTCCGGAACGCAAGAACGGCAAGCGGATCGCCCTGGTCGGAGCCGGCTGTGCCAGCCTGGCGGTATGCAACGACCTGATGCCGCTGGGCTACGAGTGCACGATCTTCGAACGACTTTCCGTGCCCGGCGGGCTGATGCGCTACAACATTCCCGCCTTCCGGCTGCCGGCCCAAGTACTCGACGAGGAGATCGGCTACATCGTCGACATGGGCGTGGACCTGCGGCTGAACTCGCCGGTCGAGAGCATGAAGGCCCTGCTGGACGAGGGATTTGATGCGGTGTTCGTGGGTTCAGGCGCCCCCAAGGGCAAGGAACTGAACCTCCCGGGTCGCGAAGAAGGCGACGCCAATATTCACATCGGCATCGAGTGGCTGGAATCGGTGGCGTTCAAACACACCCAGCAGATCGGCAAGCGTGTGCTGATCATCGGTGTGGGCAATACCGCCATGGACTGCTGTCGCACCAGCCTGCGCCTGGGTGCGAAGGACGTCAAGGTGATGGCCCGCAAGCCGCGCCAGTTCTTCAAGGCGTCCGACTGGGAACTGGAAGATGCCGAAGAAGAACAGGTCGAGATCATCATCAACCATTCGCCCAAGGAGTTCGTGGTCGAGAACGGGCAGTTGAAGGGCATGACCTTCGAGGTCATGGAATACGACATCACCGATGGCCGCATCACCGACAGCCGGGTGGTCGAGGAAACCTTCATCGAGGCCGACGACGTCATTCTCGCCATCGGCCAGGAGACCGCCTTTCCCTGGATCGAGCGTGACATCGGCATCGAGTTCAACGAGTGGGACGAGCCGGTGGTCGATCGCGAGACCTACCAGTCCACCCTGCCCGGCATTTTCTTCGGCGGCGATGCTGCCTTCGGGCCCGAAAACATCATCTGGGCCGTGGAACACGGTCACCAGGCAGCGATTTCGATCCACAACCATGTTCACGACAAGCCGGTCACCGAGCGGCTGCCGCGCATGGTCAAGTTGTCGACGCGCAAGATGGGCATCCACGAGTGGAGCTACTCCAACGACTTCGAGCCGGCCGCCCGGCGCCAGATGGAGCACGTGCCGCTGACCGAGCGCTTCCGCGAGATCGATACCGAGGTGGAACTGGGATTTACCGCCGAGCAGACCGCCTGCGAGGTCGAACGCTGCCTCAACTGCGACATCCAGACGGTATTCTTCGACGAGCTGTGCATCGAGTGCGATGCCTGCATCGACATCTGCCCGACCCAGTGCCTGACCATCACGCCCGGCGCCGGCGACGAGGATGCCTTGCGGCAGAAGCTGACCGCCCCTGCCGAGAACACGGACCAGCCGATCTACATTTCCGATCAGTTGAAACAGACCGGTCGCCTGATGGTCAAGGACGAGAATGTCTGCCTGCATTGTGGCCTGTGCGCCGAACGCTGCCCCACGGCAGCCTGGGACATGCAGAAATCCCTGGTCGACATTCCCTACGCCCGCGACCATGACGTATCGCCCTGCCGGCAGCGCCAGACCGGCTCCTGAACAGATCACTCGCACCATGACCCAGAAATCCAGCCATCCGAGTCGCGTCAACGACTTCGTCATCAAGATCGGCACCGTCAACGGCACCGGTTCGGCCTCGGCCAACACGCTGCTGATGAAAGCCCTGTTTCGCATGGGCATCCCGGTGACCGGCAAGAACCTGTTCCCGTCCAATATCCAGGGTTTGCCGACCTGGTACGAGATCCGCGCCAGCCGCGACGGCTACAACGCGCGTACCGGCCGCGTCGACGTGATGGTGGCGATGAATGCCCAGACCTACGAGCAGGACCTGGCCGAGGTCAGCCCCGGCGGCTACCTGATTTACGATTCGAGTTGGCCGCGCGACGGTCAGCTGGCGCGCGACGACGTTCAACTCATCGGCATTCCGCTGGCCGACATGGTCAACCGTCACTTCACGCCCGCGCGTGTTCGTATCCTGATGAAGAACATCGCCTACGTCGGCGCACTGTGCGCATTGATGAATATCGATCGCGACGTGGTGCGTGCTCTGATCGAGGAAACTTTCGCAGCCAAGAAGAAACTGATCGAACCCAACATGCAGGCCATTGCCCTGGGCCACGATTACGCGCGCAAACACTTCGACTGCCCGTTGCCTGTTCGGGCCGAGGCCATGAACGGCACCGACGACCATATCCTCATTGACGGCAACCAGGCCGCCGCGCTCGGCTGCCTTTACGCCGGCGCCACGGTGGGGGCCTGGTATCCGATCACGCCTTCGACCTCGCTGATGGATGCCTTCGAGTCGCTGTGCAAACGCTACCGGATCGACCCGGACACCGAGGAAAAGCGCTACTGCGTCATCCAGGCCGAAGACGAACTGGCGGCCGCCGGTATGGTGATCGGCGCCAATTGGGCCGGCGCGCGCGCCTTCACTCCGACCTCCGGGCCCGGCATTTCCCTGATGGGTGAATTCATCGGCTTCGCCTATTACACCGAGATCCCGGCGGTGTTCTTCGATGTGCAACGGGTCGGTCCGTCGACCGGCATGCCGACGCGCACTCAGCAGTGCGACCTCATGGCCGCAGCGTATTGCTCGCACGGCGACACCCGCCATCCCGTGTTGCTGCCGGCCGACCCGCGCGAGTGTTTCGAGCTTTCCGTTGCCGCCTTCGACCTGGCCGATCGTCTGCAGACCCCGGTTTTCGTGCTGTCCGATCTCGATATCGGCATGAATGACTGGATGGTCCCGAAGCTGTCGTGGGACGACGATTACCGGCCCGACCGCGGCAAGGTGCTGAGCGCCGATGAACTCGAACAGCTCAATGCCTTTCACCGTTTTGATGATACCGACGGCGACGGCATCCCGTACCGCACCCTGCCCGGCTCCCACCGCAAGGGTGCCTACTTCGTGCGCGGGTCCGGTCACAATCGCTTTGGCGGCTACACGGAGGACGCCGAGCAATACCAGGAAGTGGTCGACCGGCTCCTGAACAAGTGGGAAACGGCTCGCGAACGGGTCCCGCAACCGATCCGAACCGACAGCGGTCACCACACCAATATCGGCATCATTGCCTTTGGTTCCTCACACGGCGCCGTCACCGAGGCCCTGGCCCAGCTGGCAGATCGCGGCATTCATGCCAATTACCTGAGACTCAGGGCCTTTCCCTTCGGCAATGATGTCCAGGCCTTTCTCGACGAGCACGCAACCGTCTTCGTGGTGGAACAGAACCGCGACGGTCAGCTACGCGCTCTGCTGAAGCTGGAAACACATACCGATCCGGGCAAGCTGGTCTCGATCCTGCACTACAACGGCTTGCCCCTTCCCTCCAACGCGGTCAGTGAGCGCATCCGGGATCATGTACGCAAGGAGGCCGTGGCATGAGTTTCATCACCAAGCCCAAAGTGCAGTGGTCCGGTCAGCGGCGCAACCCGCTGGGACTGACCATTCGCGATTACGAAGGCGGCATGTCGACGCTGTGCGCCGGCTGCGGCCACGACTCGGTGACCGCCGCCCTGGTGCAGGCGTTCTGGGAACTGGCGATCAAACCCGAACAGGTGATCAAGATGTCGGGCATCGGCTGCTCCTCCAAAACACCGGCCTATTTCCTCAACGGTGCCCATGGCTTCAATTCCGTTCACGGGCGCATGCCGTCGGTGGCCACCGGCGCGTTGGCCGCCCAACGCGACCTGATTGCCGTGGGTATCTCCGGTGACGGCGACTCGCTGTCCATCGGCATGGGCCAGTTCGCCCATGCCGTGCGCCGCAACATCAACCTGCTCTATATCATCGAGAATAACGGCGTGTACGGGCTGACCAAGGGCCAGTTCTCGGCCTCGGCCGACCCGGGCAGCAAGAGCAAGGCCGGCATCGAGAATCGCCAGCAGGCGATCGATCCCGTGGCCACCGCCATCTCGCTGGGCGGCAGTTTTGCCGCACGCAGCTTTTCCGGCGACAAGGCACAGCTGGTGCCGCTGATCAAGGCCGGTCTGGCCCATCCGGGCTGCGCCGTGCTCGACGTCATCAGCCCGTGTGTGACCTTCAACGACCACGAGGGCTCAACCAAGAGCTACGCCTGGACGCGCGAACACCACGAGTCGGTCAACTCCCCCGACCTGGTCGAGCCGGCCGATGCCATCGAGGCGAGCTACGACGAAGGTCAAGAGTTGCCCGTGAAGCTTCACGACGACTCGGTCATCCGGTTCCGCAAGCTGGAATCGGACTACGATCCCGGTGATCGGGCCCGCGCGCTCGAATACCTGGAGCGTCATCGTGCCGAGGGCAAGGTCGTCACCGGCCTGCTGTACTTCGACCCGAATCAGCCCGAGTTTCACCAGCTTTCCGGCACGGCACTGCAGCCCCTGCGCGACATCGACTTCGAGCGACTCAATCCGGGGGCCGACGGGCTGGAACAGATGCAGAAAAAAATGCGCTAGCCGACAGCTTGGCTTCCGCCCACTCCACACGTCGTTACCCGTTCAGGCGCTTGCCGCTGGGCCGGCCCTGGTGCGAAGCCATTGAGTTGGCTGATGGGCGGCGCTTTATCCTGCGACCGATGCAGCCAACTGATGCGCCTACGCTCCGGCGAAGCTTTCTGACCTTGACGCCCGATGAAGTGCGCATGCGCTTCATGCATCCGATCAAGGAACTCACCCCGCAATATGCCTCGAAACTGGCGACCATCGACCCCGAACGTGAGTTTGCCCTCGTGCTGGTGGAGGCCAAACCGCCCGATGAGGCGCTGATCGGGGCAGTGGTGCGCGTCGCTCTGGACGAGGACGGCGACCAAGCTGAGTTCGCCATCATCGTTGGCGGAGATCTCAAGCGCCAGCGGCTGGGCCGCTACCTGCTGACCCGCGCCATCGAATGGTCTCGCAAGAAGGGTATAGCCGTACTCTACGGCCTGGTGCTGGAAGACAACCAGGCCATGCTGGCGCTGGCCCGCAATCTGGGCTTCAGTCGGCATCCCAGCCAGGACGGCAGCGGCGTGGTCGAGGTACGCAAGCGGTTGCACCCGCCCTGATGACGAACTCGCGGACCTCTACAGCCTGACCGGAAACCCTCGTCCCTGGGCCAGCCCCTTGAGCCGTGCCAGCTCCAGTTCTTCGGTGCGGAGGCGATCCCGAAGTACGGCTAAGCGATCCCGCGCATCGGCAATCGCCTCGGGATCACGCGGACGCTCAGCCCGAAGATCGTCCAGCCGCTCACGGGCGCGTTCGATTTCCGATCCCGTGCGGTCGATACGCTCATGGTACTGGTGGATGGCGTACCCGGTGTCATAGCCGTCGAGAAAGTCCTGTTCGATATGCCCCGGGCAGATCTGGTCGTAGCGATAGCCGTCCAGGCCCTTCCTGAAGCCGTTGTTGCGGGTACAGAACCAGGTAATGCCCACATCCCATCCACGCGTCCAGGCGGCCTGGTCAGCCGGGTAGCCGGCTTCGGCGCAATCACTGGCCCGGCGGGCAAAGTAATTCATCCCCTCCCCGGAACGCGCGTCCATTTCACCGATCCGCTCCCAGTCGGCAACAGCGCACTCTTCCGGCGACATCGTCGCGCAGCCGGTCAGCAACAGGCCGACCATGGCCACCTGCAGCATCCTGCTGGCTCTTGCAGTCCTCATCACAACCTCTCCCATCGCGATTGTCAGTTGGTTCTAGTTCAGACCGGCCACGTCGAGTATGAAGGCATACTCGGTCGCCGTCTGATCCAGGCGTCTAAATCGCCCGGACGCGCCACCGTGACCAGCCGACATGTTGGTATGCAACAGTAACGGATTGTCATCGGTTTTCTTCGAGCGCAACTTCGCCACCCACTTGGCCGGCTCCCAGTACTGCACCTGGGAATCCCATAGACCGGTAGTGACCAGCATGGCCGGGTAGTCCTGCTCGCGCACGT